>NZ_OMWA01000004.1 GCF_900314615.1 uncultured Methanobrevibacter sp.
CGGTTGCCACTTATCCATTGCGGATTTCCACGAATCCTTAATTGATGTTATGGAATTCGCTGATTTCGAATTTTCCCCTGTACTCATGGATACTAAATACGATGAAGTACCTGAATTAGACATTATTATTGTCGAAGGTGGAATTAGAAACGATGAAAACAGAGAATTAGCTGAAATGTTAAACGAAAAAGCTAACATGGTTATTTCTTACGGAACTTGTGCATGTTACGGAGGTATTCCAGGTCTCGGAAACTTATGGACTGTTGAAGAATTAGAAGAAGAAGCATACATTAACTCTGTATCTACCGTAAACCCTGAAGGAATTATTCCTCACGAAGATGTACCTCATCTCGAAAGCAGAGTAAGACCTTTAAGCGAATGTATGGATATCGACTTAATGATTCCAGGTTGCCCACCTCGTTCCGATGTTGTAGCAGAAGCTATTTTAACATTATTAAGAGGAGAAACAATTGAATTACCTTCAACCAACCTTTGTGAAGTATGTCCTAGAGAAAAACCACCTGCTGGTTTAGCTATGGACTTCATTAAAAGACAATTCGAATTAGGTTTACCAGAACCTGATTTATGTTTAATTACTCAAGGTTTAGTATGTATGGGTCCTGCTACCGTATCCTTATGTGGTGCAGAATGTCCTTCCATTGGTATCCAATGTAGAGGATGTTACGGTCCTACCGCTAAAGTATTAGACCAAGGAGCAAAAATGATCAGTGCGATTGCATCTGACTACGGTGTACAAGAAGATAAAACAGTTGACCCTGAAACTGTCGCTGATCAATTAGATGATATCGTAGGTACTTTCTACTCTTACACATTACCTGCAGCTTTAGTACCTATGAAAATGCAGAAAGGAGGAGAATAAAATGGTTAAACTTACTATGGAGCCTGTCACTCGTATTGAAGGACACGCAAAAATTACAGTACACCTCGATGATGCTGGAAACGTAGAAGAAACAAGATTACATGTTATGGAATTCAGAGGTTTCGAAAAATTCTTAACAGGTCGTCCTGTAGAAGAATTACCTAGATTAGTTCCTAGAATCTGTGGTATTTGTGATGTACAACACCACTTAGCAGCTGCTAAAGCTGTAGACCAAATTTTCGGATACGATGATTACGAAATCTTACCTGCTGCTTACAGAATGAGAGAAATTATGAACTGGGGTTCATACATGCACTCCCACGCTCTCCACTTTTACTTCTTAGCAGCTCCAGATTTAATCATTCCTAACGGAACTAGAAAAACCAGAAACGTTTTCCAAGTAATTAAAGATATGCCTGAAGTCGCACTTCAAGCTATTAACATCAGAAGAAACGGTTTAGAAATGGTTAGAAAAATAGGTGGTCGTCCTATTCACCCTACCTCATCCACTCCTGGTGGTATTTCTACCGAATTAGATGATGAAACTCAAAAAGACTTACTTGCAAGAGCAAAAGAAAATGTTGAATTAGCACAAGCTACTTTAGACTTAGCTATTCCTGTATTTGAAGAAAACATTGACTTAATCTCTTCATTAGGTAACTTCGGTGACACCAGACACTGTGGTATCGTAAAACCTGATGGAACTTGGGATGTATACAACGGTAATGTAAGATTCAAAGACAAAGATGGAAGCGACATGTTTGAATACAGAAATGAAGAATACGTTGATATTGTTGCTGAACATGTAAAACCTTACTCCTGGTTAAAATTCCCTTACATTAAAGAGTTAGGATACCCAGAAGGTATTTACAGAGTAGCACCATTATCCAGAATTAATGTCTGTGATCAAATGCCTAAAGAAGCTCCTCTTGCACAAGAAGCTCTTAAAGCTTTCCGTGATGCTTTCGGATATGCTCAAGCACCATTATTATTCAACTATGCTAGACTCATTGAATTATTAGCATCTGCTGAATGTGCTGCTAACGCATTAGAAGAAGATCTCCTCGTGGTACTTTAATCCACCATTATCAATCTGATGATAATGGATTATGTACTAAAGCTAACATTGTTGTAGCTACAATCCAAAACAACCCAGCTATGGAAATGGGTATTCACCAAGTAGCTAAAGATTACATCAAACCTGGTGTAGAAGTAGATGATAAAATCTTTAACTTAATGGAAATGGTTATCAGAGCTTACGACCCATGTTTATCTTGTGCTACCCACTCAATGGATAGTCAAATGAGATTAGCTGAAGTAGATATTGTAGACAGTGAAGGAAACCTCATTAAAAAATTCTAAATTTAAGGGGGTTTTTGGTGCTTGTGAAGGTACTTGCCCTACATCAGCTATTGAAGTAACACCTAACTCAATAATTCACTGTGACACTTGTGGTGAAGAACCAAAATGTGCAGATGCTTGTCCTAACGGTGCATTAAAAGTCGAAGAATTCGAAGTTGTCGACGGTGTAATGCAAGCAAGATTAGTATTCAACTCTGTACTTTGTGATTCCTGTGGTAAATGTGAAGAAGTTTGTCCACAAGAAACCATTAAAGTCACTGGTGCTAAATTAAAAGAAGTTGAAGGATTCTGTGTAATGTGTCAAAAATGTGTTGACATTTGCCCTGTAGATGTAATTGGAATTCCGGGTGTTAAAGAACCTGCTGAGTATGATTTAGATCTCAAAGGTAAAGGACCAGTTTACATCAAAGATTGTGTTGGATGTGGAACTTGTGTAGAACCTTGTCCTGTAAGCGCAATCACTCTTGAAGAAGTAGGCAGTCCAATTACTGTAAATGATGACTGTATCAGATGCGGTTTATGTTCTCAAACCTGTCCTTGGAATGCAATATTCATCTCAGAGAAAAAACCTGTCAAACGTTCTAAAGAAATTACTTCATTCACTTTCGATTCAGCTAAATGTATTGGTTGTAACACTTGTGTAGAAGCTTGTCCTGGAGACTTCATCTCTGCAAACAGTGCTAGTTTAACTGTTGCAATTCCTAGTGTATGTGCTGCATGCGGATTATGTGTAAAAGTTTGTCCTGTTGACGCTTTAGACATCGAAATCGAATGGGGTGAAGGTGCTCCTGTAGACGCAGAAGGTATCGGAAGAGACGTCGAAAAATGTGACTTCATTGGTGCATGTGCTAACAAATGTCCTACTGAAGCTATTCGTGTAGTTACCAAAACTGGTATGTCCTGCCCTGCTTTAGTAGAAACTGATTCAGAACCATCTTTCACTAGTTGTATCAGATGTGGAGCTTGTGCTTCAGTTTGTTCTAACGACGCATTGAAAGTTGATCAGTATGAAGTAACTATTGATGGCGAACCTGTCATAAGAGACAGAATTTCATTCAACCCATCTAAATGTGATCAATGTGGTGACTGTATCGAAGCATGTCCTTACGACATGATTCACAAAACAGATAATCCTAAATTACCAATTGCAGGATTCTGTACTTTATGCGGTCAATGTATTGAAGCATGTCCTGAAGACGCATTATGTTATAAATAGGTGTGATAACACGCACACCTTTTTATTTTCTTTTTTTTTAAAAAAATTAGTTATATTTTATTCATTACTACTTTTCCATTAACGATTGTCATTACTGGCATTCCAATGTAGTTCCAACCATCGAATGGAGAGTATTCTGCTTTTGTTTTAAATTCATCAATATTGAATTTGCCTTCTCTTTTGAGGTCAATAACAGTAAAATCAGCATCTTTTCCTATGGCTATTTCTCCTTTATTTTCAAGCCCATACACTTTTGATGCATTTTCACTAAATATTTTTGGAATAATTTCTAAATCGATATTTCCTTTGTTAACTTCAGTCAAAATTAGGGGAACGACAGTTTCTAAATTAGGAATTCCCGGAGATGACATCCAGACTCCTTTTGTTTTATCCTCTAATGTGTGAGGTGCATGATCTGTTCCAATAATTGATGTTTCATCTAAATCTGTTATTCTGACGCTGTCTTTCATTTCTCTAAGTGGAGGATTGGTTTTTACGAATGTTCCATATATATTGTAAGCGGAATTGTCAAGCAGCAGGTGATGTGGTGTAAATTCCCAGCTTACAGGCTGTGTTTTACTTGCTTCTTTTGCAAGAGCCAATGATTTGGATGAGCTTAGATGGCATATGTGCAGTCTCAGGTTATTTTTGCCTGCAAGTTCTATTGCCTGTTTGACGGATTCATCTTCTGATCTGGCAGGTCTTGCATAAGTATAGTCAATCGGTTTATTTTCTTCTTTTTGTTTTAATTTTTCAGTTTCACTTTCCACTATTGATTTTTTTTCACAGTGAACACAGACAAGTCCGTTATAGTCTGTGGTCTGTTTTAATTTTCCTAAGTTTTCAAAGATTTCTTCCAAACTTTCATCACTTTCCAGGTCCATAAATACTTTAAATGATATGGGATTTAGACTAATCATCTTTTCCATTTCTTCAAGAGTGTTATGTCCTGCCTGGAGCTCGTAATTAACGGCGGATTTTTCATCTGCGATTTTTATTTTCTCTTCAAGCGCTTTGTATGTATTTGTTTTCGGCAGTGTGTTTGGCATATCAATTACTGTTGTAAAACCTCCGTTGGCTGCAGCTAAACTTCCTGTTTTAAAATCTTCTTTCTGTGTTAATCCAGGGTCTCTAAAATGGATGTGGGGGTCTATAAATCCTGGCATGATATAGTTATGGTCAATGTCAATGATTTCATCTCCCTTAAGCGGATTTTTAGAAATATCTGTTATTTTACCATCTTCAATTTTAATATTGTATTCGCCCTTTCTATCTACCAATCTGCAATTTTTTATTACTAAATCCATTTTCAGTCCCCATTTCTTTAATTATTTATTATTTATATTTTTAAAAACATAAGCTTTTTTTAATTTGAGAGTTAAATTTATTTTTATGTCTCAAGTTTCAAATATTCTTTCACGTGATAAAAATTTATTTTTCAATGATTTGGATGAAAAATATAAAATTTCAGATACCTCCAGTGAGATTAATTTAATAGCTGATTTCACCGAGTATAATCCTTTACATAATGGTCATTTTCATTGCATGAAAACTGCAAAACATATGTTTCCTAACTCATTATTTGTAGCTATTGTGCCGGGGTTATTTGAAAGAAGTGGTAGAGGTATTCCATATATATTGCCTAGGGAACTTAGGGCAGAAATTGCAATTTCTGTTGGTGCAGACATTGTTGTCGAAGGCCCTCCTATGGGAATTATGGGATCAGGTCAGTATTCTCTATGTCTCTGCCGCATGTTCAAGGCTTTAAACACAGATTATATACCTAGAGGATATAAGCCAGTTGAAGGAATAGATGAAATTTTGAAAAGAATTAATATGGGTCATCATGTTGCCCCCAAACCTTACAAAATTGTCGATAAAACCGCTAATGAAATTCTTTTAAAGGGAAAACTGGAAGAGGACAATTATGTGATAACCTCATTTTCCAATTCCCTGAGCAAAATCGGCTTTGATTTTACAGGCAAGTTCATATTTGTAGAGCGTATTGAAGGGGTAAGCGGCACACTTATTCGTGAAAGTATTCTTGAAGATAACTTTGACAATGTTTTGGATATGATGCCTTCAAAAACAATTGAAGTGTTGAAGCGTGAAATAAAAAATGATGCGATAATCTACGGATTGCGTGATGAAGACAGTATTTTGGATACTGCAAATAATTATACCTTTGAAGATCTGTCAGAATTAAACCTGTTCAATGAGAAACTGGCTCAAAATATCGTAGATAACAGGCCATTCAGCAATATTGAAGAAATTGAAGATGCTATTCTTCAGGGATTTTCAACTCATTTTCGCCAGAGGGTATTGAGCATTCTGGAAAATCCGATTCCTAAAAAATTAATTTCAGAATATATTGACAACTATCCTTCTGTTATTAGAATTTTAGGATATAAAAATGATGATTGTCTGGAAAAATTTAAAAAAAAGGTAAATAATGAAAATATTTCATTATTTTAAACACCAGATAAAATGTGGTTAATTACATTCTGTGGGTTTTTAAGTGCAAATATTGCATCTATGAATGTTGGGTATACTGTACCTAACATGAACAGATATACGATGTAGTAAATGACTACTAAAATTACAATAATTAAAATAATTGTAAGCAATATGTCAACAACACCCATAGGTTCTTTTTCTTCCTGATAGTTCAGGTTATGAATTCCTTTTTCATTTACTTCAGGAGCTGCTTTTGGCTGTCCACTCATTTCCCTTGCAATTTCAGCTCTGAGTCTAGCTTCCATTTCTTCAGGAGTTTCAGCTCTAGGCATGCTTACTTGAGGTTTTTGCTCTACAGCAGGTCTAGGAGCATATTGTTTTTTAGTTAAAGATCCGTATTGTTCTTCATCTTTTGCTAACTGTTCTCCTAATGGAACTTCATTTTCATCAAAGTACAAGTCATCTAAGTATTTTTCATATTTGTCTTCTAGATCTTGTCTTGCATGGGTTTTTGGTGGTTCGTAACTGTGGTCAGGATAAATATATTCTGGTTCTTCAGCAACAGGTTGTTGTTGAATTTCATTTTGAGGTATGTATTCATATTCATTTTGTGCAACTTGTTGTGGTTCTTCTTGATAGATACTTTCATTATCTCCAATATATGATGATTCTAACCCTCCTGAGTATTCAATACTGTCTTTAATGTTATATGGGGAATCATCATTGATTGCTTTGTATTCTTGAACAGGTTCTTCCTGAGCATATGGTATTTCATATTCTTGCTGTGGCTGGTAAATATTCTCTTCCACAGGTGCTTGTTCATATACTGGTTCTTCTTGAACTGGAGCTTGTTGCTGTTGAGTATTATCTAATCCAAGTCCGACAATTTTTTCTAAACAGTCTTTACAGTAAATTTTTCCAGCAATTGCTAAACCACATTCTTTACAAATAGATTTTCCACATATTGCACATGTATCTGTGCCTTCTCTTCCAGGATGATAATGACATTCCATAAGTAACACTCTCTATGAATAATTTTATTAATGTATATATTTGTTTTTTTTATTTATATAAACGTTTTTATGATTTGGTTTTATCAATTATTTTTTCGGCCACGATTTCTGAAGAAATTAAATCATCAACTGTTGCAAGATAACTTCCAAGATTATGGCTGTCAATTTCATATTCGATAGTTCTGTCCTCTACATTGCCTTTAACATAATTTTCATTATCAATTTCCAATGAATCATATATTAGGGATGCAGCTTCTTTTGTTTTATAATTCAGTGTTAATTTAGATTTTATTTTCATTTTTTCACATTTTGTAATATATAATTATATTATTTTATTTGATGATATTTATCTTATTCTATGGAAAATATGGTAACCTTTATTAATAACTTTATTAATATATTTAAGTATTCTATATATTACGATATATAATTTTTATATAGCTATTATCAAATCTTATAATAATGTAGCTATTTTTTAATTAAACATGGTTTTTCATGTTATTTTTATTTCGGAGGAATTATAATGGTTCGTGCTTATACTAGAAGAGATTATATTAGAAAAACCCCAAATTCAAGAATTGTACAATATGATATGGGTAACTTAAAAGATGAATTTCCAGTGTCATTAAGTTTAGCTGTTAAAAAACCAGCTCAAATCAGACACAACTCTTTAGAAGCTGCAAGGATTGCTTCTAACAGATTAATGCAAAGAGCTGCTGGTAGAATGGGTTACCACTTAAAATTAAGAGTTTACCCTCACCAAATCGTAAGGGAAAATCCTATGGCAACCGGTGCAGGTGCGGATAGGGTACAAAGTGGTATGAGAAACGCATTCGGTAAACCAATCAGTGTTGAAGCTATTGTTAAAAAAGATCAGAGAGTTATCACCATTGATTGTCAGGAAAAAAACTTTGAACAAGCTAAAGTTGCATTAAAAAGAGCAGGTATGAAATTACCAGTTCCATGCAAAATAGTTGTTGACAAAGGCGCAGATTTAATTAAATAGATTTTTAATTAAATTCTTTTTTTACTCTTTTTTTATACATTTTTTTTATTTTTCACTGTTTTTCGAATTTTTTAATTAAGTATTTAAACTTAAAAATAGATAACATTATACATATATTATTGGTAATGTTTTCATTAGCTAATATTGTCAATTAAATATAATTTTTAAACCAAGAGGTTAATGTTATGTATGTTGTAAAATTTGAGGACTTAAGTAAGTCTGACATTGGAATTGCAGGTGGAAAAGGTGCTAATTTGGGTGAATTGACTCAAGCTGGTATTCCAGTACCACCAGGTTTTGTAGTAACTGCACAAGCTTATGAAAAATTCATGGATGAAGCCGGAATTAATGATCAGGTAATGGGCATCCTTGAAAAAATTGATATAAATGATACCAAAGCTCTTCAGGCTGCTGCTGAAGAAATTAAACAGATCATTATTGAAGCTCCTATTCCAGAAGATTTAGTTTTATTCATTCGTGAATTTTATAATGAACTTTGCCAAAGAGTTGGCGAAGATGATACTGATGTTGCAATCAGATCTTCAGCTACCGCAGAAGATTTACCTGAAGCTTCATTCGCTGGTCAACAGGATACTTTCTTGCACGTTTCCGGTGATGATGAAGTAATTGAATATATCAGAAAATGTTGGGCATCCTTGTTTGAAGCAAGAGCAATTTTCTACAGGGAAGAAAATAATTTCGAACACTCAAAAGTATATATTGCTGTTGTAGTTCAAAAAATGGCTATTGCTGATAAAGCAGGTGTAATGTTTACTGTAAACCCATCCACTGGTGAAGAAATTGCTTTAATTGAAGGTTCCTGGGGTTTAGGTGAAGCTGTTGTTTCTGGTGATGTAACTCCTGATAACTATCAAGTTGATAAAAAAGATAATGAAATTATCAATGTAACAATCAGTGACAAAAAAGTAATGTACACTAATGATGAAAATGGAACCAGTGTTAAAGTAGAAGTTCCTGAAGAAAAAAGAAAAGAAAGAGTTTTATCTGATGAAGAACTCATTGAATTAACTGAAATGGGTAAAAGAGTCCAAGCTCATTATGGTGAACCTATGGATACCGAATGGGCTTTTGAAAGAGATAACTTATTCTTATTACAGGCAAGACCAATCACTACCTTGGGAGATGTAGTGGAAGAAACTGAAGAAGCATCCTCTGATATGGGTGAAGTTCTTGTAAGAGGTCTTGGTGCAAGTCCTGGTATGGCTTCCGGTAAAGTTAAAATAGTTTTAGACATTGATGAATTGGATAAAATCCAGGATGGCGACATCATGGTAACAACCATGACAACTCCTGATATGGTTCCTGCTATGAGAAGAGCAAGCGGAATTGTAACTGATGAAGGTGGAGTAACTTGTCACGCATCCATTATCTCTCGTGAATTAGGTATTCCTTGTGTTGTCGGTACCGGTGATGCAACTGCTACTTTAAAAGAAGATACTGGTGTTACTTTAGACGGTAAAAAAGGATTAGTATTCGACGGAATCTCTGATGCTAAATCTGAAGAAGCTCCTGTTCAAGGTGGCGCTGTTCAAGCAGCTCCAATTATCACTGTTACTGAAGTTAAAGCTAATGTAAGTATGCCTGAAGCAGCAGAAAGAGCAGCTGCAACCGGAGCAGATGGTGTTGGACTTTTAAGAACCGAACACTTAATGTTAACTTCCGGTATTCACCCTGGTAAATTCATCGCTGACGGAAGAGAAGATGAATTGATTGATACCATTGCAGACAACGTTCAAATTGTTGCAGACGCTTTCTATCCAAAACCGGTATGGTACAGAACTTTAGATGCTCCTACTGATGAATTCATCACTCTGGAAGGTGGAGAAAACGAACCTAGAGAACACAACCCAATGCTCGGTTGGAGAGGTATCAGAAGGGAACTTGACCAGCCTGAAATTCTAAAATGTGAATTTAAAGCTATTAAAAAATTACACGAAAAAGGTTACACTAACATTGGAATCATGATTCCATTATCACAAAGTCCTGCTGAACTTGTACAGGCTAAAGCACTCTGTTCTGAAGTAGGTCTTGAACCTCACAAAGATGTGGACTTTGGTATGATGGTTGAAATTCCTGCAGCTGCAATCATGATTGATGAATATATTAAAGTTGGAATCGACTTTGTAAGTTTAGGAACCAACGATTTAACTCAATACACTCTTGCAGTTGACAGAAACAATGAGTTTGTAGCAAAACACTACTCTGAAGAACACCCTGCAGTAATGAAATTAATTGAAAGAACAATTAAAAAATGTGTTGCAGCAGGTGTCAAATGTAGTATCTGCGGTCAAGCAGGTAGTGTACCTCACATTGTTGAAAAACTTGTTGGATTTGGAATTACTAGTGTTTCATCCAATACTGATGCTGTAGAAGAAGTTAGAAAGACTGTTGCTAGAGCTGAACAAAAAATTATTCTTGACGCTGCTCGTAAACGTTTAGAATAATCTTTTTATTTCTTTTTTTTATTTTTATTTTTATTTTAATTACTTTTGTTAGGGTATTTTATGCAAGATAAACCGATAGATAAAGATGAAATCTTAAATGAACTTGAACAAATTCATAATCTGGATTATAAATATTCTGATGGCCGAATTTTAGGGTCTATGTGTACAGAAGCGCATCCATTTGCTAAAGAAGTTTACTGCAAGTTTCTTGATACTAATCTGGGAGATCCGGGTCTTTTTAAAGGGACAAAAATTATAGAAGATAAAGTTATCAAATCTATTGGGAAGTTATTATCTTTAGATGATGCTTATGGTAATATTGTAACTGGAGGTACTGAAGCTAATCTGATGGCTGTTCGTGCCGCAAGAAATCATGCAAGAAAATATAAGGGAATTACCAATGGAGAAATTATAATTCCGGAATCTGCTCATTTTTCATTTAAAAAAGCTGCTGATATGTTAAACTTAAAGATTGTTGAAGCTAAACTCGATGAAAACTACAAAATTGATGTGGATGCTTTAAAACAGGTTATTTCTGATAAAACTGTTGCAATTGTGGCTATTGCAGGTACTACTGAGCTGGGTTTGATAGATCCTATTGAAGAAATTTCAGAGATTGCTTTTGAAAATAATATTTATTTCCATGTTGATGCTGCTTTTGGCGGATTTTCTATTCCGTTTTTAAAAAAACTGGGATATGATTTGCCTGTTTTTGATTTTTCTCTTCCGGGGGTTTGTTCAATAACAGTAGATCCTCATAAAATGGGTCTTGCTCCAATTCCGGCAGGAGGAATAATTTTTAGAAAAGAGGAATATCTTGAAGTTATGGCGGTTGATTCACCTTATCTTACTGTTAAAACTCAATCCACTATCGTCGGTACTCGTTTAGGCGCTTCAGCGGTGGCTACTTATGCTATAATGAAATACTTCGGCAGACAAGGTTACTGCAAACTTGCTGATAATATGATGCAGAATACTTACTTTTTTGAGTCTCAGTTGCGAAAAATAGGTTATGAAGTTATATGCAAACCTGAACTGAATATTGTTGCATTCAATCATCCTCAGATGGATACTGATTTGCTTGCTTCAAAATTAGAAGAAAAAAATTGGAAAGTTTCTGTAGCTAAATGTCCTAAGGCAATCAGGATTGTCTTAATGAATCATATTAAAAAGAATCATTTAAAAGAATTATTAGAAGATTTAAAAGAAATATTTTAACTTTTAATCTTCTGTAATGTCTTCAACATACATTAAAGGATAATTGAGTTCTTCAATAAACTCAATCCTTATTGTTGCTTTGACATTGTCTACTTTTGTGTAAATTTTAACGTCCAGCATGTCTCCTGTAAGGGATGTGTATTCGAATTCGGTCATTGCATCTTCGAGCTTGTCGAAGCGAATAGTAACGTCAGCCTCTTCAATTGCCGGTTGAAGTTGCACTGATTCTTCTATGCTGGTTTCTAAGCTATTTTTTGTATTTTTATTTACGGGAGTTCCAACAAACTGGTGGAATAGTGCTCCCATACTAATAGCACCTTCAAATATTGCTCTTTCCCGTGTAGTTATATTTGAAAAGTATTCTTTTTCAACATCCATTATAATCCCCCATTTAAAAAGATTATCTTATCATAAATTAATTCAGATGGTATTGGATTTATGCAGCAATAGATTAATACTGCAGATACAATCAATACTGTTGCTAAAATGAATAGTCTCTGTTCTTTCGGATAGAAATAACTGAATACCAGTCCCACCACTAAAAATATTGCGGTGATAATCCATGCATAAGATTCCTGCGGATTGTCTTTAATGATTTGTTCATTTAAAGGATTTGTTTCACTTAACTCTCCGTAAATGATTAACCTGTTTTCAGTAGAACCGATTGGGTCGCATGTAATCAGATATAATCCGTTTCTACCTTCCTGTGCATTGAGCTGGTAGGTTGCAGGAACAATAGTTGAATTGCTCACAGTATATTTCAGTTCTCCAATTCCAGGCCATTCTAAAATCATTTGATCTCCTGCAGATAGTTCATTAAGCCTTAAAAATGGTGAACCTTGAAGTGTCCTATGTCCAAACAGCAAAACATCTCCCTGCTGTGGATCATATGAACTAGGTTCATGCAATACTCCCTGAGATAATGATTCATCATTGATTTTTTCATGCACTCCAATGGAAGGTATCACAATAGTCGGAGTTTCAACATTTCTTTCTACAGCAATTTTGGAGGAGAAATAATTCACTTCTCCCATTGCATATAATCCTATTATAAGAATGCATATAATAACGATTATTGTTGAAATAGTTTGTCTATTCATATTAATCAGTTTTGTAATAATATCATATAAATATTTTTAATAACTATATACTTTGTTTAATTCTTTAACCATCCATGTCGGAGCTTCAGATGTCGGAATTGTTAGAACTATATTTTCCATATTGTTCAAAAGAAAATTGACTTTATCATGAGGTGTTTCGACAAGAAGCATATATTGCGCATCCAAATCTCCTAAATTAATTTGTCTTTCATAATTTGATAACTTTACTCCATAATCTTTAAGCATTTGGACGGTTTCTTCTTCATCATATCCTTTTATAATGGATCCTTTTAGAAGTTCCAGCACGTTTGATGAAAAGCTTTTAGTGTTTTCCTGAGGATAGGTATCATTGCCTTTTATGTTCATCTTTGATTTTGAATATTCAGAATCAATTTCACCGTTTTCCTCATATCTCATTATTGAAAGAACGGTACATCCACTTATTACTGGAGTTGAATTTGTATCATTGACCTCATCAGTATTGTTGGAATTCAGATAGATGTCGACAACGCTTCCGACATTAATCAGTCCGGCTCCTGCCTGAAGTCTTGAAACAAGTATCGGTACTGATACTGTGTTCGGTTTGTCAAACTTGATTTGGGATAGGATTGTAGCGTCATTTTCATTAATGATTTTCACTGCATCTGCACTGCTCATCAGCACTTCTTTGCTGTCGTTGGAATATATTGCCATTGTTCTGTTATACTGGTCTATATTTGAACTAATTTCCTTTTTATGATATGATTTCCAATCTTTGGAGGCTTGTGTTAAAATATTTAAGTTTTCTAGCTCACCTGCACTTTTTGCATCATTGATTTTGTTTTCTAAAATTAATGCATTTGGTGAGGTTATTAAAGGACCTGAATACAAGTCGTGAAGTTCATTTAGTTTTTCTGTTCTCACAAGTGACAGTTCCTCCTGCTGTGGCTGATAAATTATGAAGTAGTATGCAGTTATCACTAGCGTAATCAAAATTAAAGCTGTAATTATAATTCCGATTTTTCTTTTCTTTTCATCATCACTTATAATCGTGGATTTTGGATTTAAATAAACTCCAATCTTATGATTTAATTTTCTCAATGGACTTATTTCATCTTTTTTAGTAGGTTTTTGGAGAGTTTCTTTACTATATTGTTTTTTAAGGTCTTCTGTTTCTCCAAAACCTTTTGGAAACAATGGGTCTCGTGGTTTATCATTGGTCATGGTTCTACTCCTAACTGTTAATTAAAAGCAGATGGTGTTTTTAAGCATAATTTTTAACTAGATTAATTATGAGGTAATATAAGCAGAATATTAACAATAACAATGCGGGAATATTGATGCCGAAGTATGTTAAACTGACAGGCAGGATTAATAACACTATTAAGATGCATGATACTGCCAGAGCAGGGATACTATCGAATTTAGGATATCTGACTGTACTGATCATTATTAAAGACACGATTGCAGCCAATATCAATGTAATATATGCATTATATAGTCCGCTTAAATATAATGTTGAAATAATAAATGCGATTCCAGGAATTGGAAAACCTATGAAATCCTTTGTATTAATTTTTTCAGCAATTACATTATATCTTGTTAATCTTAAAACTCCACAAATTACTATTAATAAACTTATGATTACTGTTATTGGTTGAATGGTAATTAATGTGGTGTTAATAGTTGAATATAGAAATACTGCTGGCGCTACTCCGAAAGATACTGCATCAGATAAGGAATCTATATTTTTTCCGAATCCTAATGAGTCATTTCTATCGAGTTTGCGCGCTACCCAACCATCTACTGAGTCAAACATGATTGCAAATATCATAAACAGAGCAGCTAGCTTAAAATCATGGTTTATTGAACTGATTATTGACAAAAAGCCGCAGCTCATATTCAACAATGATATTATATCAGAGATTGCTATAAATCTTGTTATAGATGTATCTTCAATTTTCATGTTATCAAGTAGTAATTTCTAGTTCATGACTTATTAACTTTATCTTTGATTTTAGCTTATTTTTACTTATTCGGGTATTTAGTTATCCAGCCTTGTTATTTTTATGTGTATTTGTTAAATTTTTTATTTTTTCAGAATTCACTTATCATATGTTAAGTTTTTTTAATATTTCCAAGTAATTATTTAGTTTGGTTAAAAAAATTGCGTTTTATTAATTGATTTTCTAAAATTAACCTTAAAAGATAAAATATATATAATAATATTCTTAATAAATATTAAATGTTAGACTGTTAATTAATAGCTAAAATATTTTTTATAAATATCGGTTTTAAGCTTAAATCGGTGTTAAAAATACTTTATCTGTTATTTAAATAGTTGTGGAATTTATATTAATTATATTGCGAGTAGTCAAATGATTGAAGATAATATACGTGTTCTCAGACAAGCTGCAAGGGTAACTACAGACAGTAGTTATAAAGTTGAAAAAACTTGGTGTGTTATTGCAGGTAATGTTGATTTGGTTGATGAGATGGCTTATAAGGCTATTCTGTCTAATTCCAACATTAAAATTCTATTTCGGGAACATGTGATCGTAAAAGATGGTAAATTGGATAAAAAATTTGATTTCTTAATGCTTTATGGGAATTCTATAATAATCAATGAGTTCAAAGAGTATGCAATAAACGGGGGTGGAGCTTATGTTCAGATTCCTCGCAGATATTTATCCGATGAATCTAATCTGATGGTTCTTGTTGCACCTGATAATGTACTTAAATTGGCTCTTTCAACTATTGAAAAATCAAGAATACCATTTAAAATTCTTCAAAAATCTCAAACTACTAGTTTCATCGATGTTGATATAAATAATGATGTTAGATTACCAAATTTCATTAAATCTGCTTTGAAACCATTTTATAATGCAAATGAAGTTGTACTGACTAGTGTTGTCATTTCTGTTGAAAGGGATGAGGATGTTGCAGGATTTCAAAGCGTAGTTACATCTAATAAGATTTTCGTTATAGACTTTAAAGATATTGTAGCGGAGGAATAACCATGAATATTTTTGGAAAAGATGAGGAAGAACCACAAATTGAGAATACCAGAGTCATTAGCAATAGTCTCGGAATTGATTTAGGAACTTTAAATACAGTAATTGCAAAACCGTCTGGTGACAAATTTGATTTATATCAAATTCCATCAGTTGTTGCAGTTAAAAAGGATGACCCTTCAGAAGTTTTAGCTGTTGGTGAAGAAGCTAAAAGAATGCTTGGAAGAACACCTGAGGATATTCTTGCTGTAAGACCTTTGAAAAAAGGTGTTATTGAAAATGTTGTACAGGCACAGGCATTACTCATTAAAGCAATGCAGATTGGTATTAATGAGGGTGAAAGTGTTGGCAGAATTGTTATTGGTATTCCTGGTGATGCATCTGAAGTAGAAAAAAATGCTGCTGAAGAAATCGGCAGAAAAGCTGGAGCTCAAAATATTTTAGTTATCAGTGAAGGTTTAGCTGCTGCTATCGGTGCAGGTTTGCCTATTGCAGAACCAAATGGTACCATGGTTGTCGATATTGGTGCTGGATCAACTGATATTGTTATTATTTCTCTTGGTGGTATTAATGATATTGAAACCGTAAGGTGCGGTGGAGACGATATCGATAATAAAATTGTGGAGCTTGTCGCTGAAAAATATGATGTGGCTATTGGTATTCACGATGCGGAATCTGCAAAAATTGAAGTGGGAATGGTTCATTCCAGCGAACAACTTGAAAACTTAAGTGTTGAAGTAATCGGTAAATCATTAGAAACCAACAGACCTAAAAAAGTTGTCATTGACTCAATGCTCGTTGCTGAAGCAGTCGAACCTTACATGCAACAAATTATTGGCGGTTTAAACATAATCTTGGAAAGATTATCTCCGGAATTAATGATGGGTGTTTATAACAACGCTGTTGCTGTAGGTGGAAGTTCAAGACTCAGAGGACTTAAAGAAAGAATCTTCGATGAAATTGGAATTCCTATAGAAATTTCCGATGATCCTATGACTGTTGTAGCAAAAGGTACTGCTATTGTTGCTGCTGAACCTCTTGCTTTAGAACCTGAAGTCCGTCTTAGGGCTATGAAATAAATATTTTATTTATTTCTCTTTTTTTTATTTTGATTTTTATGGATATTTTAGGTATGGATGAAGCCGGCAGAGGCTCTGTTTTAGGTCCTATGGTTATTGCTGGTGTTATTGTTCCTGAAAAAATGGAAAAAGTTTTAGAACGCATGGGCGTTAAAGATTCTAAAAAATTAGCTCCTCACAGAAGAACTATTTTATCTCGCAAACTTAAAAAAATGTTTGATTATGAGGTTGTTGTCATAACTGCAAGGCAAATCGATGAAATGAGAGCAGAAGGCATCAATCTTAATGAAATTGAAAAGAATGCGATGGAATCAATTTTACTGAAAATGAAACCTGAAAAGGCCATTGTCGATGCTGTTGACGTTAAAGCTGAACGTTTCCAGCAAAATTTATGTAATGACACAGGAGTCAATGTCATTGCCGAACATAAGGCCGATGATAAATATATTGAAGTTAGTGCTGCGTCAATTATTGCTAAAGCCGAAAGAGACGATCAGATTGCTAAAATCAATAAAGATTTCATAAAATCTGGGGGTATTGGTTCAGGTTATCCTTCAGATCCAAAAACAAAAGACTTCCTAGCAAAATATACTTATGATGAAATGCCTGATTTTGTAAGAAGGTCTTGGGCAACTGTTGCCAAAATGAAATGATTTGGCCTATTTTTTAAATAATATTTAAGTATATGAATTAATATATCTAATTTTATAAGTTTTTTAATTAACGTTAATTAGAGGATGAAAATGATTATTGAATTTATTGGTCCATTTATTGATAGTATTGTAGATATCTTCTCTCAGGGTGGAATCATTACATATATCATTCTTTTTATTGGTATTTATGGTTTAATTATTTCAATAAGAAAGATTTTGTATCTTAGAAGAATTAGTAAAGTGGATACTACTGAAATATTTGGTGTTGTTACTGCATCTATGGAAAGAGGCGGTGCAGTAGAAGCATTAAAACAGATTAATGGCTTTAAAAATCCTATTTCTAAGATTATTTCTGAAACTTTAAAAATTGGTTATAAAAATAAAACCGAAGTTGAAGAAAGTATGGAGCAGATTTTCATTGTTGAAGTAGCAAAAATGACTAAAGGATTAAGTACAATCAGGACTATTACAGAATTAGCTCCTTTCTTGGGTTTGATTGGTACTGTAATAGGTATTTGGATGACATTTAAATCATTAGGTGTTCATCCGGATTCTGCAGCTATGGCTGAAGGTATCTATGTTGCTTTAACAACTACAATTATGGGTCTTTTAGTTGCAATTGTTTTATTGCCGATTTATTCTTACATTCAAGACCTTATTGAATCTGAAATGGACAAAATTGAATTAGCTACAAAAATGACCAATTGGGGTTTTGCTGTAGTTAAAGTTAGAGTTGATTCTAATGTTGAATGTGCGCTTGAAGCTTTACAGGAAGCTGAAGGTGTTGTTAATACAAGATTAATTTCCGACCCTTATGCTAACATTAAGGTTTCATTCAAGCCTAGTATGTTGGATAAGAGTATTTCAAATATTATTTTAGAAAAATGTAATGTTAATGCTGAAATTACTGAAAGTAAACTGAAACAATAGGTGATTAGATGGCAATTGATGTTAAACGACATAAAAAGAAAGTTTTGGATCAAAAACCAAGTATCAATTTAGTTCCTTTTATTGATATTCTTTTCACAATAATGATTTTTTTAGTTGTAACAAGTAACTTCTCAGCTACTGATGTTCAAACTGATGATTCTGATGTTGCCTCTGAGGCTACCGGAAAACCAAACGTAACTGATGTTTCCGGTGATCAGGAGTATTATATTGTGCCTGTCGCTAATTTGCATAAGGTTACAGTAAACGGTCAGGATAGATCTGATGCAATCTCGGGAGGGGCTGTTGGTGTTCAGGCTAAGGTAATTGACCAGGGTCAAGTTTCAATTAAGCCTGGTGAAATTGTGATTACAACACCGCCTGACATATCTGTAGAAAAGGCAGTTCAACGTCCGGAAGTATAATTTTGGGGGAAATATAGTGTATACTGGTAGAATTTTATCAACAGGGATGAATAGTGATGGTAAACCTTTTGTAGCATATCGTGTTTCAAGCAGGTCATTTCCTAATAGGCAATGCTTAAAATTTGAAAACCGTGCTGCTATCGTGCCAAAGGAAGGTTTTGAAAAGGATATTTATGAGAACACCTATATCACATACAACTGTGTCCGTATCGTAAGAGATATGGCTATTGTATCAAACGGTTCTCATACTGATGTTATAGCAGATAAGATTGCTTTAGGAATGAATATCAAGGATGCAATTGCATATTCATTGCTTACTATGGATTATGAAAAGGATGACTATCATACTCCAAGAATTGCCGCTGTTGTTACATCAACAAATAAGAAAGATGAATATGGATGTTATATTGGAATAGCAAATGATAAAAAATTATTAGTTGAACAGGTTCCGTATGGAGATGCGGTTTTCATCTCAACATATGGAAGTCAAGTGCATGATTTAGTAGAATTTGATGCTAAAACTGCTGCGGATTCAGCCAAATTTATTTTTGATGAAGGTACTTTTGCTAATTATAAAAAGCCGGTAACTTCTTGTGCAGCTGTTTTTGATGGAGAATGGACTATTGATGTCTATAATCCATAATTTTATTTTTTTTTAATTTTTTTTTTAGATGATATTATGACAATTGAACTGATAGGTTTAGAGAATATACCCATTGTTGATGATAGTGATGATATTTCAGCAATTATCAAAGATGCAATTAACACTCAGGGATGTTCAATCAAACATGGGGACATTATTTTAATTGCCGAGACATTAATTTCAAAATCTGAAGGCAATTTCATTAAATTGGATGATTTGACTCCATCTGAAGACGCTTTGAGTTTAGCTGAACAGTCCCAAAAAGACCCGAAACTTGTTGAAGCAATCCTTCAGGAATCAAATGAGGTTGTGCGAGTAGGGCCTAAATTCATTATCACAGAAACAAAACATGGTTTTATCTGTGCAAATGCAGGTATTGACGAGTCCAATGTCGGAGACGGTTTAGCTACTCCGATGCCCGAAAATGCTGATAAATCAGCTTTTGAAATTAGAGAATTTTTGGAAAAAGAATTTGGCGAAGAAATAGCTGTGATTATTACTGACACTCAGGGAAGAGCATTCAGATTTGGAGCTATAGGTACTGCTATTGGCTGTTCTGGAATTTCACCTCTTTGGAGAAGAGTCGGTGAAAAAGATTTGTATGGTAGAGAACTGGAAACAACTGAAATTGCTACTGCTGATGAGCTGTCCGCTGCGGCATCTCTTGTTATGGGACAGGCTGATGAAGGTCTTCCTGTTGTTTTAATTCGAGGGTTTGGCAGTTTTGATGAACTTAGAAACGTTGACTCTAACATCAGTGATTTGCTAATGCCAAAAGAATTTGATGTATTTAGGTAATGGGGAAATATTATGATTACTGTTTTATCTGGTGGAACTGGTACTCCTAAGCTTTTGCAGGGGTTAAAGGAAATAGTCGATCCTAGTGAATTGACTATTGTGGTAAATACTTTGGAAAATGATTATTTTGCTGGCGTTTACGTTGCGGCTGATATTGATACTGTACTGTATACAATGTCTGATATGATAAATGAGGAGTTCTGGTATGGTATTAAAGACGATACATTCATTACTCATGAAAGGCTTGAAGAAATTGACTGTCCTGAACTGTTAAGGATAGGAGATAAGGACAGAGCAACTAAAATACAAAAGACATTGCTTATGGAGAAGTACGGTCTGGCTAAAGCATGTGAAATTCAGGCCAAAAATATGGGTCTGACTTCAAAAATAATCCCTATGAGCAATGAAAATTCAAATATCAAGCTTACCACTGATATCGGCGAGTTGGAGTTTCATGACTTTTTAATAAAACATCAGCAGAAACCTGAAGTTCTCGATATTCAATTTTCAGAAGTTTCACCTGCTGAAGGTGTTATTGATGCAATTAAAAATTCTAAAGCAGTAATTATAGGTCCTTCAAACCCGATTACTTCAATTTTGCCAATATTGTCTTTAGAAGGTGTTAAAGAAGCTTTAAAAGAAACTTATGTTGTTGCAGTATCTCCAATTGTTGGTTCTGATGCGGTATCCGGTCCTGCAGGTAAATTTATGAAAGCATTGGGCATGGATATTTCATCAGTCGGTGTGGCAAAATTATATGAAAATTTTTTAGATAATATTGTAATTGATAATGAAGATGAAAATTTGGAAGGCGAAATAAATCAAATAATTAATAAGGTAACAATTACAAATACTATAATGAATAATTTAGGTGCGAAAAAAAATCTCGCACAAATTATTATGGATAGTATTCCTTAATATTTTAAAGGCGGTTAATCAATGATACAAATGACATTAATACAAATTGACAATTATGGTCCTTGGACTGTAACTCCAAGACCACGTACGGAGTCTGACTTACAAATGCTTCAAGCAAATTTATTCGCTGATTTGAATAATCATTTCGGTAATAAAAAAGGTTTAGTTTTCTTTACCAGATTCGATAATTTGCTTGCAATTTCAAACGGACTTGATGAAGAAGATCATTTAAGAATTCAAAGATCAATCAGAAACAGATATCCTATCACTGTCAGTATGGGTGTAGGCGCTGCTGAAACTCCGCACGAAGCTCAAAAATTAGCAACAATTGCTTTGCAAAAAGCTGGAAGTGCACAGTCCGGTGAAAGAAAAGAAATATTGGCTATTGACAGTTTGGTCAGTGAAGAAGACAGTTATGTTCAGGCAGCTCATATTGATATTAACAGTGTCACTGAAACATTAACAGATATAGAATCTGCTTTTGATACAAGTTTCATGGTTAACAAAGCTCAACATTATTTAATGACAAAATTAATTAAAAAAGGAGCATTATTGTTCTTCATCGGCGGAGATAACTTCATGTCTCCATGTAACGGCCTCAGTGAAAAAGAGATTGAAGAGATCATGGTCGAAATTGATGAAGAAATAGGAATCAAGCTTAAAGCAGGTATCGGTCGTGGAAAAAATGCAGAAGATGCAGCATACATGGCAGATATCGGACTTGAAGAAATCCGTGCTCACAACAATGAAATGTGGACTTGGGTTATTGAAAAAGAATATTGAGGAAAATCATGCTTAAAGTAGTTGCACCTATGGCAGGAATAACAGATGCTGATTTTTTAAATAAGGTTATTCCATACGGTTTTGATGTAGCTACTTTGGGAGGATACAGTCTGGATTCTCCTACTATTGAAGCAAGCCGAAAAATCATCGAAAGGGGAAGAAAAGAATTTGATTTTCCTTTAGATGAAATTTATTCTCATATTGAACGTGAAGCTGCTTCAATTAAAAAGATACATAAAGATGTTAAGGTATCTGCAAATGTACGGTCAATCACTCCGCAGCCAGTCATAGATTTGGATAAAATTGAGGATTTGGATATTATTGAAATTAACTGTCATTGTCGCCAAGATGAAATTGTAGCTATTGGTTGTGGACAGGAAATGTTGAGAAGGGATGATTTGGGTGATTTTGTCTCTCAAATTGTTGATAATGTTGACTGTGAAGTTTCAGTTAAAATCAGAGCTAATGTCGAGGGTATTGATACTTTAGATATAGCAAAAACAATTGAAAATGCAGGTGCAGATTATCTTCATATTGATGCAATGAAAAAAGGAGTATTCGATGCAGACTATGATTTATTAAAAAAAGTTTGTAGGGAAACGAATATTAATGTTATTGGAAACAACTCAGTAAATTCTTTAGAAAATGTTAAAAAAATGATTGATACTGGAGTTTATGGATTTTCAATAGCTCGTTCTCTTATTTCAGGGAATTTAGATTTTAATATTGCTAATTTTTAAATTATTAAAACAATTGTTATTAGAAAGTATTATTAATAGATTAAAATAAAAAATATTTTAATAGGTGATTTCATGGATTTTATAACTCTTAAGAATATTACAAAAACATTCGACGGTGTTGATGTTCTTAAAGATATTAATTTGAAGATTAATGAAGGTGAGACTTTAGGAATTTTAGGACGTAGTGGAAGTGGAAAATCAGTTTTAATAAACATGCTTAGAGGTACATTGGATTATCAGCCTGATGAAGGTCAGATAATGCTTAATCTTGCTGTTTGTCCTGACTGTTTGGCTGTTGATTCTCCGTCACATATTGGTGAAAAATGTAGCTGTGGTGCTACTTTAGAACAAAAAGAAGTTGATTTCTTCAATGCTGAGAGAAAATTATTCGCAAGTATCAAAAGAAGAATTTCCATCATGCTCCAACGTAACTTTGCATTATACGATGAAGAAACTGTAATTGAAAACGTTATCAGAGCAATGGGCGATGAGATGGAATATGATGATAAAATCTATTTTGCTATAGAATTGCTTGACATGGTTCAAATGAGCCATAGGATAACCCATATTGCCCGTGATTTAAGTGGTGGGGAAAAACAGAGAGTAGTGCTTGCAAGACAATTGGCTAAAGAACCTATGATGTTTTTAGCAGATGAACCAACAGGTACTTTAGACCCACAAACTGCTGTAAAACTTCACAATACTTTAAAAGAAGGAGTAAAAGATGAAGGAATCACCATGTTAATTACTTCTCACTGGCCGGAAGTAATGACTGAACTTGCAGATAAAGTAATCTGGTTAGAAGATGGTCAAATCAAAGAAGAAGGAGATGCTCAAACTGTAGTTGGTCATTTCATGGAAACTGTTCCAGTTCCAGAAAAACCGGAAATTCCAGAATTCGGTGAACCTGAAGTAGTTCTCGAAGATGTTAAAAAACATTATTACTCCATTGAAAGGGGAGTAGTTAAAGCTGTTGACGGTGTCAATTTAACTATTAATAAAGAGGAAATCTTCGGTATTGTAGGTTTAAGCGGTTCCGGTAAAACCACAACAACCAGAATGTTAATGGGATTGACTGAACCAAGTAGCGGTAAACTTGATATAAAACTTGGTGATGAATGGATTGACATGACAAAAGTCGGTCCTTTAAACCGTGGTAGAGTTATTCCTTATATCGGATTATTGCATCAGGAATATTCATTATATCCTCACAGAACTATCTTAGGAAACCTTACTGATGCTATCAGTTTAAATTTACCTGCTGAATTTGGTAAAATTAAAGCTACTCATGCATTAACAACTGTAGGATTTACAGAAGATGTTGCAGCAAAAATCCTTGATAAATATCCTGACCAGTTAAGTGTAGGGGAAAAACACAGGATTGCTCTTGCTCAGGTTTTAATTAAAGAACCTAAACTCATCGTATTGGATGAACCTACAGGTACTATGGATCCGGTTACAAGAGTTATTGTAACAGATTCTATTTTAAAAGCTCGTACAGAATTAGAACAAACATTCATTATTGTATCTCACGATATGGACTTTGTTTTAGATGTATGTGACAGAGCAGCTTTAATGAGGGGAGGTAAACTCCTGGATATAGGTACTCCTGAAGAAATTGTTCAGCAATTAACTCCAGATGAAAAAGAAGACATGTTAAAAGACAGATAAATCTTCTTATTCATTTAATCTTTTTTTTTATTATTTTCCAATTCGGACAGTATGTGTCCATTAATTTTTTAAATTTTTTTCCGTGATTGAATTCTATCAGATGGCATAATTCATGAATCATTACGTATTCCAGACATTCAGGGTCTTTTTTTGCAAGATTTAAGTTTAATGTAATTCGTCTGTTCTGATTGCAGTTTCCCCAATTTTTCATGCTTCTGATTTTGACTTCTCTAGGTTTTCTTCCAACGATTTTTGTGCATTTGTCCAAAACTGGAGGAACGGCTCTTTTCATCTCGCTTCTGTAGAATTCATTTAATATTTTGCGTCTTTTATCTATAGTGCTTCTTTTAGGGATTGGCAGATACATAACTGATTTTTCTTCATCAATCAGGACATGTTTGATGTTTTCATTGGAAATCAACTGTAGAGTATATTCCTTTCCCCATAAGTAATGTGTTTCTCCATTGTCATATTTTAGAGGAGCTTTTATGCCATTTTCAAGAATATATTTCTGTTTTTTTAAAATCCAGTCTTTTTTTGACTTAATAAAATTGAAGATGTCTTCATCTGATAAAAAAAGTGGTGCAGATACTTTAACTTCGCCTTCCGGGGGCAGTATCTTCAGGTACATGTTTTTAATGTTTTTTCTCTCCAGGGTGATGGTAATCTCTTCAATAATTATAGTTTCTTTTGTCATGTAATTTTAAATATGGTCAAATAATGTTTTAAACATTGGGGTCAGATTCAAATCTGATATTATAAAGTTCAAATCCTCTGAGGAGATTATCGTGTAGTGGTCGCTTTTTTTGCTCTCTGTAATATTAAGAAGTGTTTCACTTCCAGGTTCCATTTCAATCTTCAGCTATTTTTTTATTATCTTCTGAATTTGGTGTTTATATATCGCTCTATAAAAAAGATTATATATTCAAAGTTAAAATAAATTATATTATTATTTTATATTTATTAACAGAGGAATGAAAATTATTATTGGAGGTTTATCATGACTTGGGAAGATGCACCATCTCATATTTGTAGAGGTGGAGATATTAGAGGACTTGCTTTTTGTTGTCCTCCGGTTAAACCATGTCCTGTATTAAATGCTTTACAGCAAGTTAATTTAACTCCACAGGAGTTTGTCGATATTAAAGTTCAATTTGGAAAAGAAACTAGATTAGGTGAAGGAGCAGGGACCTGTTTTGGTTCACTGGTATGGTGTTGTAAACCATCTAAACCATGTCCGTTAAGAGATATGACATTAAGGAACATGGGAATGAGTCATGATGAATATTTGGACTTGAAAAAAGAACTGTCTGAAAGATTGGTTGGAGTTCAAAAACCAGACCCTGATGAAAGGGCTGAAGCATTAGCTGAAACATTTCACATTTCAAAACTTGAAGCTATGAATGTATTGACTGATTGCAATAATGATTTAAGAGCTGCTGTAAAAGTTTTACATTCAAGATCTCTTGAAAAATCTGATTAAAATGGATTGGACTTCTCTTTATTTAAAAACTTCTGATTTAAACGTTTTTATCTTGGGAACTGGTGAAGTTGCAACCAGGCGGGCCAATAAATTTTTAGACCATGGTGCCAATGTAAAACTGGCAGGAAATAAATTATCTTCAGATTTAAAAAGCAAAGGTGCTGTTTTAGCTTCAACTGATGATGTAAATAATCTGGTTGAATGGGCTGATTTGGTTGTAGTTGCTAGCGGTGATGAAGAGATGTCATGTCATGTTTCTGAAATTGCAGGTGATAAATTAGTTAATCGTGCTGATTTTCCCTTGGAAGGCAATATTATTGTTCCGACAAGTTTCAATATTGGGGATATAGAAATATCTATTTTTACCAATGGAAAAAGTCCGTTGATGGCACGCCAGCTCAGAAAAAAAATCCAGTCAATCATCACTGAAGATGATATTGCCCAGATTGAACTTCAGGATTTTGCACGTTCCATTTTAAAGGATAAAGTTGAAGACCAAAAGGAAAGGCGTGATTGTCTTTACACTATTTTTGAAGATGAAAAAATCAGTGAATTTATTGAAAATAAACAAATTGATGAAGCTAAGGATTATATTGAAAAATTAATAAGGGGATTATTGTGATACTTAATTTAAGGGTTGACCATAAAATTGCAGATGTCCAGTCAATGGAGAATATCGCAAAAGAAATTGATGATCTGTTCTGGCAGCTGCAGGAAAGATATTCCATTGGGGAATATATTGAAATTTCCACATGCAACAGGAAAGAATACTATATTCATAATGACTACATTTCAGAAGATGATGACTTATTGTCTCATGAAAATCAAAGTATTATAATAGAATATGGTCAATCTGCCGTAATGCATCTGCTTCGTATGACTTCAGGTCTTGAATCAATGATTGTTGGTGAAGACCAGATTTTAGGTCAGGTAAAGGATGCAAAACATAAAGCAATGAAGAACCGTCATTGTGGCCGTTATCTTGATGCTGTTTTTACAAAAGCTATTCACGTCGGTCAGGTCGTAAGAAATAAAACCAACATTAACAAAGGTTCAGTCTCTATTGGTTCTGCAGCTATAGACCTTGCAGAAAAACACATGGGATGTCTGGATGAAAAATCAGTTCTTGTAATTGGTGCCGGAAAAATGGGCAAACTGGTTGCTAAAGCACTGGCTGAAAAAGATTTAAGTGCTATTTTTGTTGCAAACAGGACTTATTATGTTGCAGTTGATCTTGCAAAAGACCTTGGCGGTGAAGCTATTTTATTCAGCGATCTGGAAAAATATCTGGCCACTGCCGATTTGGTTATAAGTGCTACCAGTGCACCGCATCCGATAATAACCAAAAAACGTATTTTAGACATTGATATGGATTATGATAATGTTATGATGGTAGATATTGCAAATCCTCGTGATATTTCTGAAGATGTAGCTGAAACTGGCGTTAAATTATTCAATATTGATGATTTAAGGGAAATCGCAGACATCAATACTCAGCTTAGAATTAAGGAATTTGGTGAAGCTGAAAATATCATCAATGAAGAGTTCCTTTTACTTAAAGAATCATTTAAAATAATGGAAGTTGATGAACTTCTTGGTAATTTAAGAGCATCTATGGAAGATATAAGACAACGTGAAACTCAAAAAGCATCAGTTAAATTGGCTGATGTAGATGGTAGTGTGAAAATTTTAGATAATTTAACAAATTCTATAGTCAACAAGATATTTTTCGACATATCTAAAAACTTAAAAAAAGCTGCAAAGGATGAAAATACTGATATTCTTGAAGCGGCAGAATATATTTTTAATTTTAAAAAATAAAAGGAAGTTGTTTATTCAAACATTCCTTTAACATCATTATTTTTAACTTTACTTGTTTTTATTGCATAATTGACATGTTCCATGGTGATTGTTTCACTGTCATTGGCTATTGCATTGTGAAGAGAGGTTTTGAGTATTTTTTCTTTCAAATCCCTTCCGGACAGTCCTTTTGTAGATTTGACAATTTTTTCCAAATCCAAATCATAATCTAAAGGCATGGTCTTGAGATTATTTTTCAGGATGGTCAGTCTTTCTTCATCATCAGGCAATTTGAATTCGATTTCCTCTTCGAATCTGCTTCTTACTGCATAATCAAGAGAAGTCGGATTATTGGTCGCTCCGATAGTTATGACAGCTTCGTTTTCACTGATGCCGTCCATTTCAGTTAAAAGAGAATTGACAATTTCAGACACGTCTCCTCTTAATGACTGAAATGACCTGTGAAGAGCTACAGCATCAATTTCATCAATGAAAATGATTGAAGGCGAATTTTCACTGGCTTTTTTAAACAGATCGTGTATTTTGGATGCACCGTCACCAACATGGTCTCCAATTAATGTTGTTGATTTAATCAGATACAGTGGAACTTCAAGCTCATTTGCAAGAGCCTTAACAAGCATGGTTTTACCGGTTCCCGGAAGTCCGTAAAACAGGATATTTTTCGGAGCCCATGGTCCGAATTTTTCAGGTTCCTCCAGGTATTTGGTAATTACTTTAACCTTGTTTTTTGCATTTTTCTGTCCAACAATATCATGGAGGCGTATGTTTGAGTTAATATTTAAATTTTCTTTTTTGGAATTTAACTCATCGGTGATTAATTTGATTTTAGTATTTTCAGAAATTATTGAGTTATTTGGTTTTGCAGTAACGATTTCAAAACCGTAATCGGGAATGATTTTTTGATCAAATAAGTGTGAATTTTCACATACAACCAGTCCAAGCCACTGTTCACGAGCATATTCTTCAAATAATGCGCTGTTTTTAATTTCTATATCTTCGTCCATCATAGGAAAATCAAAAGGATATCCAACAGGTTTTAAGATAACCAGCTCCGCATAATCTTTGCTTTTAGTGTCTTTTTTAACAGATTTCTGACCGGTTGTTTTAATTTCTTGCTGTTTGTTGTCACTTTTCAAATAACTCACCTCCGATATTTTTTATAAAATAACATTTGTTTTAATTATTTAAATATTTGATGTGACAAAATAATTTCAAGGAGTTTTTTTTTCATGAGTTACAGAACAAGGAGAGTTATATTCATAACTCCATTTTATGCCTTATTTCAGTTTTTTCTGTTAAAATATATCTTTTTGCTCTTTGGAGGAGTTGAGGATATTCATTTAATCAGAATTGCTATTATTATTGGTTTTATTCATCTTGTTCCAATGTTTTTTGAAGCTCATAAATCAACCGTTTTTGGAAGGTTTTTATCAAATTTGGATGGAATCTGGATGTGGGCTTCTGTAATGTTTCTCATTGACATTGTTGCAATTTACATTGTAGGAATCTTTGTACAGATTCCTTTTGCTTTGATTTGCGCATTACTGGCAGTTGTTCCTGTATTGGGGGCATATAATTATTATAAGGCTCATAATCTGGTAGTCCATGAAAAAACTTTAAAAATCGATAACATAAGTCGTGAAATCAAAATAATTCATTTGTCTGATGTTCATTTCGGATCATCACGTCATAAAGCCATCATCAGCCAGATTGCAAATAAATTTAAGGAACTTGAAAAAGATTGCGATTTGGCAATAATATCCGGTGATCTGGTAGATGGCTCATGCGTCGTTGAGGAAGATGACTTTATGGAGTTTAAGGATGTGAATATGCCTATAATTTTCACTCCCGGAAATCATGATTATTATCCTGGAATTGACAGTGTTGTTGAGGCATGCAGGAAAGCCGGAATAATTGTCCTTGACAACAAATCTCTTGAATTTGAATGTCTGAATATTTGCGGAATCTCTTACAGTGTCGGTGACAGGCAAATGCCTGAGGTTGACCAATCCATTATCAAAGAAGGTTTTATAAACATTTTAAATTATCATGTGCCCTATTATTGGGAGGAATTTTCTAATTTAGGCTTTGACATTCAGCTGTCCGGCCATACTCATGGGGGACAGTTCTATCCTGCAGTTCAGTTTGCAGATTTGTTAATGTATAAATACAATAGGGGATTATTTAAGAATAAGGACGGCAAATATTTGCACGTAACAACAGGGGTCGGTTCAACTGACATTCCTATGAGATGGGGCACAGATTCCGAACTGGTTATTCTAAAATTAACATAGAGTGTGTAAAATGAGTCATTGTATGTCATGCGGCAAAATTGTAAATGATGAGTACCTTTTCTGTTTAACATGCGGTAGATTAAGGTTTGATTATGAAAATGTTAAATTAGATAGCTTGGACTATACTTTAACTGGTGAAGAATTCATGATGCAGGTCGCTAATCAGTTTTCTGATGTGTCTTCAAGATATTTCAATCTTATGGATGATTTTTCCCAATCTATTGAAAAGTATCGCAGGCAAATGGATGATATTTCAAAAGAATCTCAGTTTGCAATTTTCAGACAAAGAGTAAAACGCATGAGTGATGTATTTGAAGGATTAACTGGCCTGTTTGATGACATTTTAATTTCACTGTCAGATATTGTTTTTGAGGAACTGGCGCTTTTGAATATTCTTTTAAAAAATGCAGAGGGTGAGCTGAAAGATAGCTATGAAACTTCCCAGAATAAACTGATAAATTCTTTTAAGGGGTTAATCGATTCAGCAAAGGATTCCAGAAGCAGTTTTGCTTCAATCACTATTGCCTATCCTAATGAGAATTTTGACGTTGCAAAGGAAAATCTGCTTCTGCGTTTTGACAGGTTTGTAATTTTCCACGAATCTTTTATCAGGGAATTAAAATTTATAAAAGATAAATACTTAAATAATAATAGTATGTCATCTGAAGATAACCATAATCATTTTTGCATTTACTGCGGAGCCCGCATTAACGGTAATGAAAACTTCTGTTCCGAATGCGGAAAGCCTATTTATAAAGAAAAGCCTAAAGCACCAGAAGAGCCGGTTATTAAAAAAGCTCCGTCAGAATATGAATCAAAAATAACCAAACTGGAACAGGAATATAATATCAAACAGAAAAAAGCTAGTGAATTGGTTGAAAAATTATTTGACCCTGATCATTTTGCTTATGAACGTTTTACATCATCCATTACTAAATCAAACAACTTATTTTCAATTCAGGTGGATATTGCAAGAAAAATGGATGAGATGGATGCATCTGAAAATCCTTTTGTCGTTAGAGAACTTGATGCAAAAATGACTACTTTGGAAACTTTCATTGACAAGATGGAAGATTTGACTAATGAACTGATTATTCACATGAGTTCAAATAAAAAGGATAATGATGATATAAACAATCTTTTTAATGATATGGATGACTTGATTGATTCAGTAAAAGATTACTGAAAGTATTAAATCATACTTTCATAAATTTCTTTCATTTTTAAAGCATCCAAATCTCTTTGTGGTGTTTCACAGATAATGTTTGCTTTCCAGCCGTTATCAATTAAATTGGCCAGTAAATCTTCAATATTCGGACCGTATTCATCACTTTCAGCTAATACGTGATGTTTTACTTCGCCTCCACGGCCGTATTCGATTGTTGTAAAATGACAGTGCAGAATATCAATGTCAAGATTATCTTCAATTGTTGAGAATATGCAGTTGTAATCCTCTTTTTTGTTTAAAAATCCTCTGCCTCTTGCATGGACGTGTGCAAAGTCGATTGTAGGTTCAAAATGGTCAAATGTGGCACATAATTCAACTACTTCTTTAACATTTCCAAGCTGTGTTCTTTTGCCTGTAGTTTCCGGAGCAAATGTAAATTCTTCAATACCTTTAGCTTCAAGTTCTTCAAATAGTCTGTTGACAGTATTTTTGGATATTTCCATTGCTTTTTCAGGTTTTCTGTTCAGGTATGCCCCAGGGTGGAATACAAGTCTGTATGCTCCCATCCATTCTCCTGCACGTGCAGCGGCCATAAGGTGTCCGATACTTTTTTCAAGTTTTGATTCCTCTTTAGCGCATAAATTAATATAATATGGAGCATGCATTGAAACTAAAATATCATGTTTTTCGGATTCGTCCTTTAGGGTAGTTGCAGCTTTTTCACCAATTCTGACTCCATATGGGGACTGGTATTCATAGGAATCAAGTCCTTCGTCCTGAATATATTTCGGAGCTTTATATGCTGCGCCTTTGTAATTGACTGGACTTCCTGCAGGTCCAAAAAGTACTCTATGTTTCATATAAATCAGTTAAAAAAATAGTAAAAAAAGGAGGGAATTTAGAATATTCCCATAGCTTTGTTGGTTTTTGCAATAGATTTTTCGTTGTCACTTTCCATTTCTAAAAGTGCACGGATAGCATCTATGTTTTCCGGAATTACATCAGATTCCTGATGTACTGCCTGCATGTAGAAGAGTTCTTTTCCTACAACGTTAATGGATTCTCTCCAAACTGGAATTTCGTATAAATCGTTTCTGTTTCTTCCAAGTTCTTTAGCATATTCCATTAACTCAGCAGTGGATCCTAATCCTTCTTCAGCAGAAACCACCATTACTCTTGAACGTTTTTCTAATGCTTCAACAATTTCTTCGGTTTCAACTTCATTGTTGATTTCAACCATGATGTTGTGCTGGTGCATTAAAGTGGTAGGCACGAGCAATGCCATTGTGGTAACATCAATACCGTTCATTACGGTTTTTACATCAGGACCGTGGTGAGACGGTACTTTTGGAGGATTTGGAACAATAGCGTTAATTGGTCCTTTTTTGATTTCAGATGGGTCGGATCCTCTTCTTACCATTACTGCTCTAACTTTTTTAATATCTGCAATAGGGTCGATTGTTGATAATGTACGGGTTAAACCGGTAGTGTTACATGAAACTACTCTGGTATAATCTGCACCGTAAGAATCGTCATAATTGGAAATAGCATTAAATGAAAGACCTGTTAATTCATGGTCTTCTCCACCTTGGTAAATAGCTTTAACGCCTGCTTTTTTATACATTTCAAGGTTTTGCGGACCGATACTTCCAGGAGTACAGTCAACAACAACATCTGCTTCTTGAATCATGTCTTCAACAGTACCAGCTATTTCGATTCCGGCATCTTTGAATAGTTGTTCTCTTTCTGGAATTCCAATATATAATGGATATCCTTTTTCTTCAACTGCAGTTCTTGCTTCGTAATTTGGTCTAGTTTTACTTACACCAATAATTTTCATATCGTCTTGAGCAGCTACAGCATCAGCCACTCTTTTACCGATGGTTCCATAACCATTAATTGCGACAGTTTTCATTTTAATCCCTTTTTTATTTATAATAATTTTTTAAAATTTATTATATGATTTTAAATTTGTTTTTTAACTTATTTAAAATTTGATATTAACATTTTAGGATTTCAAATTTCTTGAACATTTTCAGATTTGATTATCTGAATTTTAGCTTTAATTATTTTGAGGGTTTTGTATTATTCTATAAATTAAATCAATACGATTTTACTTTAACGTTAACCTTTTTACTTTTTAATTTTATTTTTAAAAGGGGATATATATCAAAGTCTTTTCAAATTTAATTTTCAGCATTCAAATACCAATCGTTAAAGTTATATTCAAATTAAAATACATAGTTAATCATGAATTTTAATGTTGATGGCGAAGGAGATGTTCTGGTTTTTATCCATGGACTTTCAGACAGTCTTTTATACTGGGAAATTTTAACAAATAGTCTTAAAAATGATTATAAGGTTGTTCGATATGATTTAAGAGGTCATGGAAGTTCACCGTTAGGGGACGGTGAAATAACTATGGATGTTTATGTAAATGATTTGCTTGGTCTTTTGGAGGAGTTAAAAATCGATAAGGTAAATCTGGCAGGTTTTTCATTAGGTGGTATGATAGCACTTAAATTCGCCATTGAATATCCTCAAAGAGTATCCTCAATGGTTTTGATGTCATCTCCGTTTAAAACAGATGATCATATGCAGGCAATATTCAATCAGTTTATCAATTCTTTAAATAGCAGTTTTGAAGAGTTTTTTGATGTGATATTGCCTATGATAATGTGCCCTGATGTAATTGAAAGCAACAGGGAGGAACTTGAAATGTTTAAACAGATGTCTGCTCCTGGCGCAAATACTCAGGCATATATTAAAGCGGCAGAGGCATGTCTTGATTTTGATGTTGAAGATCATCTCTGTGAAATTAAAGTGCCTGTACTGATTCTGGCAGGCAAATATGATGATATTACTCTTTTAGCCACTCAGCATGACATGCATGAAAAAATTGAAAATTCAAAACTGGTAGTTTATAGGGACGTTAAGCATAATCTGCTTATCGGCGAAAATAATAAGAAAGTATTGGATGATATAAAAGAATTTTTAAAAAAATAAGAAAAATAAGAGGATTTATTCTACTTTAAATCCTGCTTCTTCAACTGCATCATTGATGTCTGCATCACTTACGTCACCGGACATGGTGATAGTAGTAACTCCAGAATCTAAATCAGCTTTAGCTGAATCAATTCCATCAACGTCTTCTAAACATAATTCAACAGCTTTTACACATGATGGGCAGTGCATACCCACTACTTTAATTTCTTTTTCAGCCATAATAAATCACCTTTTTATCGATAGTTAATATTATGTCATTTGTTTATTTAAAGGTTTAGTTATGCCTAATTTTTTAATTCTATTATACTCTTTTTTTGAAAATCTGTATTTGGTTAATGTATAAGAATAGATTATAACAATAACGGAACCTATATTGTGTATCAATGCTCCTTCAATTGGATTTAAGATGCCTAAAACTGCAAGTGCCATTGCAATAATGTTCAGTGTCAATGCAAACCCGATACTGATGTTGATTGTCTTTACGGTCTTTCTGGCAATTCCAATTAGGTGCGGAATGTCTGAAATGTTGTCGTTTATAAGTGCAATATTTGCTGCTTCTACGCTGACATCGCTTCCGATACTTCCCATAGCTATTCCCACATTGGCTTTTTTAAGTGAAGGGGCATCGTTTATCCCGTCACCAATCATTGCAACTCTGTTTCCTTTCACCTGCTCTTCTTTAATATATTCGGTTTTGTCCTCTGGAAGACAGTTTGCCCTAACGTTTCTGACTTTAACTTTATTTGCAATTTGGAGGGCGGTATTTTCATTGTCTCCTGTAAGCAGTGTTGTTCTCACGTGCATTCTTTTCAGATTCCATATGGTTTGTTTTGAGCTTTCACGCAAAGTGTCTGCTAGAAGCACTTTTCCAATCACTTCACCATCTTTTGCTACAAAAATCTGAATTTCTCCATTTTCACTTTCTCGGAATTTTATCGGGATATTTTCGTCTTTAATCAGATTATAATTTCCTGCAACTACTTTTGAATTATTCACAATTCCGCTGACTCCCTTTCCGATATGCATCTTAAAATCAGATACTTTAGCCAAATCTTTTCTAGTATAATGTCTCACAATTGCTTTAGCCAATGGATGTTCTGATTTTGATTCCAATGAAGCCAGTAAATACATCATTTCTTCTTTGTTTTGTGATATGACTCCGACGACTTCAGGTGTTCCATGTGTCAGTGTTCCTGTTTTATCGAATACCAGCTCATCGATGTATGCCAGCTCTTCAAGGGATTCTCCGTCTTTAACTAATATTCCGTATTTTGTCAGATTGCCTATTGCGGCCATAATTGCGGTTGGTGTTGCCAGAACCAGTGCACAAGGACAGAATACTACCAGAATTGTAACTGATCTTGCAATTTCAAATGTGAACAGGTAGGTTAATATTGCTGCTGTGAATGCTATCACTACAATCATTGTTGCCCATTTGTCTGCCTGTCTGACTATTTTTGAGTTTTCAGGACTTGATGATTCAACTAATCTGACAAGCTTTTGAAGAGAACTGTCCTCACTTGTTTTGGTGGTTTTCATCACAAAAGATCCGTAAAGATTTATTGTTCCGCTGTAAACTTCATCATTAACATTTTTGTCTTGAGGTATGGATTCTCCTGTAAGTGTTGACTGGTCAATTGAGGTTTCTCCTTCTATTATTATTCCGTCTGTTGGAATGCTTTCGCCCGGAAGTACTTTTAAAGTATCTCCGATTTCAACTTCTTCTGCTGATATTTTTTCTTCATTTCCAGCTTTGATTCTTGTAGCTGATGTTGGTGTCATATTAATAAGGTTTTTTATTTCTTTTTGAGATTTTCTTACAGTGTATTCTTCCAAAAATCCTCCGATTGCCATGATAGTTGCAATTTCTCCTGCAGCAAATACTTCTCCAATAATTATTGATGAAATAATTGCTATAGTTACAAGTAAATCTGCTTTTATGTCAAATTCACTGATTAATCCTTCAGCGCATTCTTTAAATATTGGTATTCCACATAGTAAAACTGCAATCCAGCTAATGTAGTTGAGAGATAGAATATAACTGCTAATTAAGCTGATTGCTGAGATGACAATAAACAGAATGTCCTTTTTTTCATCTTTTGTAAATTTCATATTAAACAGCCCCATTGTATAGGTATACCCCATAGGGTATAAAGTTATTTTAAAAAAAATTAAAGTCTGGAGTAATATTCCAAAATTGATGAAATATCTCCTAAAGCATCATCAATGTTTTCATCTTCCATTGCTTGTTTAACACAGTGCTCGAGGTGACCTTCAACAATAATGTGTCCGACTTTATGCAATGCTGATTTTGACGCATTAACCTGCATTAATATCTGTTCGCAGGGAATATCCTCTTCAATCATGCGATCTATTGCATTCAACTGACCTATGATTTTTTTTATTCTTCTGTGAAGATTGTCTGTATCCATACATTGTTTCAAAATAACACTTCCTATACCTATAGGGGTATATAATTTTCATAGTATATAAAGATTATCAAAAAATTTAATTATTAGACAAAATATAATATAATTATATAAATTTCTTAAGGAGATATGATGAATCTTACAAAAAATTATAATGGAAAAGAATTAACTATTAAAGTTACAGAAAGTATCGATACAGTAACGGCTCCAGATTTTGAAAATGAAGTAATGGATGAAATGGGTAGGTTTGATTCATTGATTTTTGACTTAAAAGAATTAGAATACATTTCCAGTGCAGGTCTGAGAGTTTTGGTTGTTGTAGCTAAAAAATTACAGCCGGACAATATTCCATTTGTCATTAAGGTCAATGACACTATAAAAGAAATTCTCGTAATGTCTGGAATGGACACCATCTTAAATATCCAATAAACTTCTTTTTTTTGAGTCTGTAAATGATATGGGCTCTCTTAAAACTTAATTTTAATATAAATGCCTTACTTTTTGATAACATACTCAACATTGTTGAATCCTAAAACTTCACTGTAGCTTATGTTGTCATTGTCTGAAAATTCTGCGTTATTTTTTATGATTTCCCGTTTTCCTTCATCTTTTATATTGATGGATATTTTTTCATCGTAATCTATCAGCAGGACTTCCAGAAAAACGTTTTCTTCATTTGATTTGAAGATATGTTCGATAAGATTATTTATCTCGTTGCAGGCATCATCGCTGACTTTCAGTGTCCTTAAATGATTGAGCATCTCTGTTTTTTCTGTATCGTTTGCACTTTTTAGGGAGTAGTTTCTTGTTTTTTCAACAAGATCCTTTTTAATAAATAATGTTCCTGAGTATTCGCTTTCTTTCATCTCTGCTATTTTAACATAAACTGCATTTACAACTACTGAAAGAATAAATCCTAATGCAAATGATATCCATATGCCGTTGAGGCCGATTACAGGGTATAACATGTAGGTGAATACAAGAGGGCCGAGAAATGTTGAAATGATAGCTATCAGTGTTGAAGCAAGGGTTCTTTCTATACCTTCATAATAAAATATCAGAATTTCTGCGATGACAAACGGTATGAAGGATAAGGAGTACAGTCTGATTGCGGCTTCCACAATTGAATCGTCTACTGCATGCAGATTATAGAACATTAAAAATGCATCAGGGTAAATCCATAAAACGGATATGAATACAATTGAACATATAAGTGACAGTACTATTGACCTTCTCACAATGAATTTGATGTTGAAAAAATCATTCTGCAGATAGTAAACCGGAACAACGGATGACAATGTTTCTGCAAACCCTACAACTATTATGCTTATTATCAGCAGTGCATTTACGCAGGCATTATAAATATCTAAACCTATAGTTCCTAAAATGCCTCCCAGTATCAGATTCATTATATAAACCAGCATCAAATCAAACAGTCCCACGCTTGCTCCAGGAAAACCTACTTTGATTATTTCAAGGGAATTTTTAATCCATGTTGAGAATTTAACTTTAACAATTTTAAATGTTCTTTTTGGGTCAAAATAATATTTTAAAACAAAAATCATACCCACTATATATCCTATGAGTGTTGCAAGTGAAGCTCCGCTGATGCCCATGTGGAAAACACCTAAAAAGACATAATCTAAAGAAATATTGACAATATTTGCAATTATAATTAAGGCTGATGCGAAATTTGGCTGGCCGTCAACACGGATGAACTGGCTTATGACAGTCAGGATTGTGGCAATTGGAAACGCTATAAACAGGTAAAATGCAAAATTTTTAACAAAAGGAACAACTTCTGCTGATGGAGGATGCAATAAGTTAATCATCTGATTTTCAAATAAAAAACATACTATAATTATCAGTACTGATATCACAAATGTAGTCAGCAGTGCTGATGTAAAATAACTATTGCTTGCCTCTATATCAAATTCTGCTCTTTTGTTAAGTGATAGAATTTGTCCTCCAAGACCGAACAGCCATTCAAAAGTTGTAACTAACAGCACTAAAGGCTCTAAAACTTGCAGTGCTGCCTGTCCATTATGGCCTATGTATGTAGCTACAAAACTGGCATCTACGATGACAGTTATATTTAATGCCATTGCTATGAGCATTGTCGGCAAAAATATTTCTCTAAATTTATGGGATATTATTTCATGTGTCATTTTCAAATCCTTAACTTCGAATACTATAATTAAGAATTTATTTAAAAAAGGTAATAAAATTTTAGGGATTTTTTTAAAAAATTAGGGTGATGGACTGAAAATCAGTCCGTTAAATTATTTTAGATTATTTCTTCATTAAACTCTTTAGCGGTTTCAGGGTCATTATGGTCTATAAACGGACTTTTTCCTCTGTCAATCTCTCTGATTTTTTTAATTTCACTGTTTGTTAATTCAAAATCAAAAATATCGATGTTCTGCAACATCCTTTCCCTTTTCATGGATTTGCAAATGCCTGCAATGTTTCTGTCAATGAGCCATCTTAAAATTATTTGGGGTGTGCTTTTTGAGTATTTCTCAGCAATTTCCACCAAAATCGGATTTTCAAAAAGATTATCCATACCTTCGGATAGAGGACCCCATGCCTGATGAAGAATTCCCATTTTTTCCAGGTATTCATTTGCTTCATACTGCTGGAAGTATGGTGTTGTTTCAATTTGATTTACTTGAGGCACAACGTCATTATTCATTACAAGATCAATCATACGGGCTGAATCAAAGTTGGAAAGGCCAATAGATAATAGTTTGCCTTCTTTTTGCAAATCTTGAAGCGCCCTGTATGAACCGTAATAATCACCGTATGGCTGGTGAATTAAAAACAAGTCCAAATAATCGGTTTGCATATCTTCTAAAGATTTGTTTACTGCTTTGATTGTCTTGTCATAACCTGCATTGCTCACCCAATTTTTGCTTATCAGGAAAATGTCTTCACGTGCAACTTCGGATTCCTTAACTGCATCGCCAACTTCTTTTTCATTATAATAAATTTGAGCAGTATCTATTGAGCGATATCCTACGTCCAATGCTTCAATAACTACGTCTTTTGTTTTCTTAGGTTCTATTTCATAAACACCAAAACTTAAAGCAGGTATTTTTTCGCCATTATTTAATTTATAATATTCGATATCTGGATTGGCTGTTTTTGTCTGTTCACGTTGTTTGGTGTTATCTTTTTTAAAAAAATTCAGATCCATAATATCACTAAAAAATGCTGTTCACATAAAGTTATCATTTATAAAATTATTAAGTATTTTGGTGATTGAAAATTGAGATGGTATGTGTGTAAAAAAATAAAAAAATAAGGAGGAAAATTTCAAGACTATGCTTGATTTTCCATTTCTTCAAATTTAGCAGGGAAGTACTCGTCTACTACGTACTCAAGCCCATATTTTGAAAAAGATTGCTGTTCTGCTTTCTTACCGATTTTAAGCATTTTCTTAATTTCGGTTTGCCAGAAATCAGTTTTATACCTTGGGTCTTTAGAAAGCTCTTTAAGCCTCATGACGTCTACATCTTTTAGTTTATCGGTAGGTAAATCGTAGTTGATAATATCTGATGCAGTTACTCCAATGAATTTAGCATCAGGAGTTGCGAGGTCGTGATTAACGTGAGCTAATTTTGCACTTCCAGAAATAATAACCTGTGCAATGTGGAATCCCCAAGGGTCTCCGTCGTTACAGATATAGACTGGTAATCCTAATTCTGTATTGACTCTTTTAAGGAATCTTCTTGTAGCACGGGCAGCCTGTCCTTTAAGCCCGACAATTAAACAGTTGTATCTTTTATGTGCATTTTCCTGAACTAGCCTGTGGAACATTCCCATGGTTTCCACTGCCAATACTTTGTCTACATTGTGGCCATCGAAGTCGACTTGATCAATAGTTGGTGAAATGGTGTAACCGGATTTCCCCATTCTGGTTGCATTTACTTCAGTACCTTCATCTATTAAGGTAATGTCTCCATAAACTGATGCTCCGTCTTCTTCAGGCATTAATCCTAAGTCTTCACGAGTGGTACCTAATGTAACTTCCAGGTCTTCTCCAACAATGTTTGATTCCTGCTGTGATTTAAAGCTGATTCCCCAACCTTCGGAAACGTAGTACATCTCCCTGATGGTAGCTGTTTTTTCTCTTGCAACCAAATCTTTACAGAAGTTAGCTACATAAACCATCTGACCTAATTTTCTAATCTGTTTTACATTACCTAATGATCTTCTTCCGTATCTGTCACCTAATACGTAGTATCTTTTGGCTTCATCATAGACAATGTTTCCAGTACCTCTTGATGGGACTTTAATGCTTGGAACTTTAGTTTTCTCAATTTCTTCAATAATTTCCTGTCCTAATCCTTTAAGTTTGTTATAGGTGTATTCTTTCCTTTGTTCTTTGTGTGTTTTTCCTTTTTCGTTAGCATCACTCATACAATCACCTATTCATCCTCAAAACCATCTTCCACATCATCTTCTTCGAAGTTATCCAATGCGGATTGACCTTCTTCAACGGCGTTTCCGAATTCATCAACTTCTTCCATGATGAGTGCATCAAATTCTTCCTCTTCCACTTCTTCTTCAACCTTTTCACCAAGAAGTTCTGCAAGTGCCCTTTTGGTTACTTTTGCTAAAACTTCGTGATATTCAGGAACTCCGGTTTCACCGAGTTTTGCAGCCTCTTCAATAATTACAGGCACATATTCTTCAAATACTTTTGAACGTTTTTCTTTTTCTTTAGCTGCTCTTTTAGCTCTTAAGTGTTTTTGCAGTTTACGTGCAAGTTTCATTGTTGCCTGTCTTATCTCATGAACAATTTCAGGTTCCGGTGATACACTTTGTTTTCCTGTTGAAAGGTAAGGTACCTGGGTTGAAATAATATTTACAAATAAAGTTAATGGGGTGTTGTCCATGTCTTTTAGACCATAACGTTTCCAGTCAATACTTTTGAGTGCTTCTGTAATAGCACAGCTTCCTGCATCGAATGTTAATGGAACTCTGTTAGCAAATCTCATGATTTCTGACTTTCGTTTCTCATTAACAACTCTTCCGGAATCTCCTCCGTAAGCAAGACCTGCTTCAATAATGAATGAAACACCACCTGCATATGTTACAGGTTTTCTTGTAATTGTGGTTACGAATTCAGGTTTAAGAATCTGTTTCATACCTTTTTCAATCTGTTCGGATCCGATTGGTATAAGTCCGTCTGTTGGTGGTGCCATAAATTTCATTTTCTTAAAGCATTGCACTATAGCTTCTGCTTCAGGAAATGTCATAGCTTTCGGACGTTTGTTCATGTCGATTCCGGTCATTTCTGCAATTTCACCTACTCTTTTGTTGGACATTCTTGACATGGATGAAGTTAACATACTTTTATATCTTCTGCTGTCTGTATTCTGAGCCATGGTCATTAAATCGTCAGCACTTACTCCTTTAGGGTGAGGTAATACTTCTTTTGGTTGAACAGGCACGACATCTGCCGCTCTTTTGAAAATATATTTGTGTCCTGACGGGTCTCTGAATGTGATTTTTGCATGAGGGTTTCCAATCATGGTTCTTCTGATGTATTCAAAAGCACCCTGTTCTGCAAGTGAGTATGATACGTCTTTGAACTGCAGTTCAATACATACTCCTGTGCTTTCAGCCTGATAGTCTTCCCTTTCCATTAAAATTCCACGGTTGTTTTTCACATCCATCTGGAATTTCATTTTCACTCCTTTAATTTCATCTCCGTCTTTGTAGCATGAAATTACACGTGCAGGTTTACCGGTAGTCATCTGTGATAGAAGTACACAACCACTACAACCTAATCCCTGCTGTCCTCTGGATTGGATGTTTCTGAATTTGGATCCTGCAAACATCATACAGTATACCTGCATGACATAGTCTTCAGGAATTCCAGGTCCGTTATCCTTGTGTCTTAAGATGTAATGTTCTTTGTCGATACGCTTCAATTCGATATCGATGTCAGGCAATATTCCGGATTCTTCACATGCATCGAAACTGTTTGTAATCAGTTCGTGGAAAACAATAGTTAAAGAACGAATTTTACCTGTGAATCCAAGCATCTGTTTATTTTTTCTAAAGAACTCGGATGGAGTCAGTCTTTGAAAGTCCTCTTCCCAATCAAGTCCTGCTTGTTCTTGAGCCAAAATTTTTCCTCCTAATATTAAGTATGTTTTAGTTATTATTGTGATAATATTTAAATGAAATGGGAGAGAGCATTTGATAAGTAATGTTTATACCCTACCCTAGCTAACTTGTTTAAATATATGGTAAAATAATAAATAAAAAACATGTAGAAAATATAGTATTTATACTATGTTATCTATATATGTTGGTTGAAGTATATAATAGTTTGCTATTAATTGCATAATTTTTATAGCAATCTTTTATTTAAATTGCTTTAACTATGTAATATTTATTTGATTCTCATTTTGGAAGTTCTTCATGGTTATTTTTAAAAATAAATAAAAAGTTGCATGGTCTTGTAAAATTGTTTTCACTTCATAAAATTGTTTTCATTTGAAACTGACTAGTTTAAATAATTTAAATAATAAATTAAAGTCCATGATTTCTAAAAATAGTATTAACAATATTGTCCGCAAACTTCACCTTGACGAGTTCATAGAATCGCATAAGAGGCTGCTGAGAGATAATCGCGGTGGATTTTTAATTCCATTTGAAGTTAAAATCACTGACAAGGAATATGAAAGGTATAGGCATCTTCCAATTGACTGGTCAATTTCTCCGATAACTAAAGATGATTTGCCGGCTGAATTTTCGGATAAGGCTGTAAAAACTGTTGACATGTTTAGAAAGAAAACTCATGACTTAAATGTGGAATGCATGATTTATTTTGATATTGAAACTGGAAACATTGTTTCATGTAATTTTGCTGATGATGATGCTCCTGGCCATGTAAGTGGGGCAATATATCCGAATTTTCTTAAAGGAATGCATATTGCTTCTGCTCATAATCATCCAATTAAATATGGTTCTCCTCCTTCGGGCAAAAATTTTGAAATGTTGCAGCATGACTTTGAAGAATTTGAAATTGTATTATCTCAAAGGGAATTATGGGTTTTAGAATCAAAAACAGAGGTTTTTGATGAGTCCTTTGTTAATGAAATTCGTAAAGATTTGGATGAAGGTTTACAAGCTATTTTGGATGAAATTTGTGAAGACTTTGATGAAGGTTATCTTGTATTGGATAATCTTAATGAGAAATATGGTAATTTTTTGTTAGGTTATTTAAATAATAGATTGGATAATATTAAACTAACTAGGAGGTATTTGGATGGATGATTATTATCAAGGTGAAAAAAAAGTAATAGTTACTAAAGATGTTGGTTTTAATAAATCTGAACTTATTTCACCAGAAAATCGTCAAAAATCTCGAGAAAGAATGAATAATCCAAATATAGTTTCTGGAAAATACAAATTAAAAGAGATTTTTGCTGATATAGGCATTACAGTCATTCCTGAAAAAATGACTTTTTGGTATTGGTTCACAGAATAATTAAAAAATAAGTTTTAGGAGTATTAACTCCTAATAATCTTTTTCATCAAAGTCGATGCCATCCTTGAATTCAATTTTATCGTCTTCAATTCCAACAAGGTCTTTGAATTCTTTCATTTTTAAAGTTTCTTTTTTATGTTCTAAAAATCCATAGACAGATTTGTGTCTGGATCCGTTCAAAATCATTTCAATAGCTTCTTTTGCAATCATGATATTGTCCATTTCACCAATGATGGATACGGTTTTACCATATACAGCCATGTCCACTTCAGCCATTTCCATAATTATTTCACGTGTTTTCCCGTCTTTTCCTATAATTCTGCCTTTATGTCTTGCAAGGGCTTTTTTGGATTTTCCAATGTATAATGGTAAGCTGATAACTTCCAGATAAATATCATCACTGACAAGTTTTAAAGCAACTTCAGGATTGAATCCACGTGCCACTGCTTTAACGATATGGTTTGCATTCCAGACTCCTAACGGGTCTTCCATGTCTTCACTAGGTGTAATGTAAACAGTACCGTCATCACTATCTATGTCCAGCAGTGTTCCTGTTGCTTTTTCAATTGATTTTTTTACATTACCGTTGCTTCCGATTAAAGCCCCAACTCTGTTTTGAGGTATTTTTAAATAATCTGTTTCCGGCATTTTATCACCTTTTTAAATTAGAATTACTATTATTTATTTTGTTTAAATTTTTTAAATGTTTTTATAAAAATTGATGTTTTAAATTGTGAGATTAATATTTCTAATTTAATGATATCTTTAAAATGGGTAAATTTAAAAAAAGATAATTAAATATATGTCTTTTGTTCATGACTTGGAAGGTGAATTCAAATGTCATGTTGATTTGGTTTCATCATGCAGTCATAATAAGGAATTTTTAAATAAAATCAAAAAAGATGTGGTTATAATCTATGAATGCTAAAGATGAAAAACATATTAAGAAAATCATAGAATACTGTGAAGCGACAGCACGTGATATTTAAAATTTGAGAATTGGTTTTTAAATTATAAAAATGCGTAATATTGCTAGAATTACGGCTATTATTATATATAATTTAATTGTACCATTCCAGCTTCTAAGATTAAATGGCAATATTTTATCTAACAAATCAGGGGATAATAACACGAATAATATGGCTATTAAAAATATTGATTGCAATAAATTGGATGTAAAATATGATGAAACTAAAATGTCTTTGACATAGTCATTTAAACATATTCCAATTAGTATACTTAATGGAAATCCAATAAAATAATACATCACAGGATGATATCCTAATGTATTTTCGTAATGTGTGTTTCCCATTTCATCTTCTTTTTGAACACGGCAATTTTCATCATCGAATACATCAAGTCTTAATAACATGAAAATTAATGGTATTTGCTGTGATAAAAACATTATGGCCGCAGAAATTGGACCAGAATTTTTGAGATTTGGATAAAAGAACATCAGTGAAAGACCTAAATTCAGAATGCCAATAATATAAAACACTACAGAGTAATTCATTCCGATATGGTATTTTGAAACTAAACCATATTTTCTATCAAACCAATCTCTTTTATAGGAAAAAATGGCCATAAGTGCACTTATTACAGTCAAAGAAAATACTGTGAAAAATATGTTTGTTGAGGGTATTACAGATATCAGAATTGAAAGGATAATTCCTCCTACAAAACCTAAAATAAAAATATATATTGAATATATTTTAAGCTCTTCAGAATCTAAAAGCCACCATGGCTTGTTAATAATTGAAAAAAAATCGTTGTGCATTTATTAAACCTACTTTCAATAATTAAAAAATGTAATCTTTTTTTACTAATGTACTATTTATATGTAATTACTTTTAAAATTTAGGATTCACATATTCCCAAATTTCATCAAAACTAGTTTTAACTCCAAGTTTTGTGTATTCACGAACTAATGTATTGATGTCTCTTTCAAGCAGTTCTTTAGAAATTGGATTATCTAAAACTACGGACTGAGAAACGTCAATGATTACAGGTTCCTCATTTTGATTTAAAATATTGTAATTGGACAGGTCTCCATGGACCAGTTTTGCTTCATTTACAAATAGCTTTAACTGAACGAGCAGTTTATTGAAAAATTCATCCGGATTTTGAGGTGGCTGGTTTTTAACGGGTTGAGCAGGATTTCCATCTTCATCTCCGATAAACTCAATAATAAGCACATTATTTGCACTTGTTATAGGTTTTGGAACATTTACTCCAGCGGTATAGAGTCTGGTCAGATTTTTAAATTCCTTTGTCACCCATGAATAGATGATTTTTCTTTTGTTTTTGGTTTTTATGTTAAATCTCGGATCGCCTTTTAGATAATAATCCATTTTTTTAAAATCGGATGTGGCTATTCTATAAATTTTAACGGCAACAAATTTTTCATCATCAGTAATACCTGTAAGCACATTTGCTTCTTTTCCGGTACTTATGGCGCCGTTTAAAACATCAATATGGCCCTGATTTGCTAATTTGTATAATGTCTCAAGGGTAAGTTTATCAAAAATTTCATTTCCCACTTTCCTATCGGAACTGTCCTTTTTTCTTTTCTGGGAATGCAATTTTTCATGTGCCTTGTCGGCTTTGGCAATTTTGCGATCCATTTATATCAAAAAAATAAGTAGTGAAGACTACATTTTTAAGTAGCCTTTTCTTTCAAGCCAGTTGGATTCGGTTTTGGTGTATCTCCAGATGACGTCTGCCTTCTCATCAGCCTGGAAATCCCATGGTTTTACAAGGATTACATCTCCTTCACGAATCCAGATACGTTTTTTCATTTTACCAGGGATTCTGGTCATTCTTATATTTCCATCAGCACAGCGGACTTTTAGTTTTCCGTGTCCCATGATTTGTTCAACTACTCCAGGTATTTCTCCTTTTTTAGGAGTTCTTACTCTTCTGTACTCTTGTTGATTATTGTTATTAGGTCTTGACAAATACTCTCCTCCAAAATAATAATACGTTCTCCATAAGATTAAATTATTTATATTTATATCAATATATTATATATTAATTTATTGGATTTTATATAAAGTGGTAATAATGGGAACCGAATTTTTAAAAATTAAAGAATGTGATGAGGCTATTGATATTATTCAAAATCTTTTCAATGAAAACTTAAAGCCGCAAAGCGAAGAGATTGATGTAAGTGAAGCTTACGGCAGAATATTATTTGAAGATGTTTACTCCAGAATGGATTTTCCTCCGTTTGACAAAGCTTTGAAGGACGGTTTTGCTATAATGGCCAGTGACAGTTTCGGGGCATCTGAAGAGTCTCCAAACACTCTTGAAGTCATTGACTTTTTAGAGGCAGGTGCAACAACCGATAAAAAAGTAGAAAAAGGAAAATGCATTGAAATCAGTACTGGTGCAGCAATGCCTGAAGGATCCGATGCTGTTTTGATGGTTGAATATGCTGAAAAGATGGACGGCAAAGTCAATCTTTTAACTACAGTAACTCCTTCTCAGGATGTTGCCAAAAAAGGTTCAGATATTGAAGAAGGTAAGCTGATTCTTAAAAAAGGGGATTTCCTAAATCCTGGAAAAATCGGAGTATTGCTTTCCCAGGGATTTGAAACAATCGAAGTTTACAAAAAACCGAGTGTTGGTATAGTATCTTCAGGTAATGAAATAACACTTCAGGGAGAAGAGCTTGAATATGGAAAAATCTATGATGTAAACGGTGGAATGATTAAAAACGATGCCGTTTCATGTGGTGCCGATGCAAAATTCTTGGGAGTTATGAGAGATGACTATGATGAAGTAAAAGAGAAAATAGTCACATCCCTTGAAGAGGTCGACATTCTTTTCTGCTCAGGTGGAACTTCAGCAGGTCTTGGTGATGTTTTAAAGCATGTTCTCGACGAACTGGGAGAAGTTCACATTCACGGAATATCAGTCCAGCCTGGAAAACCTACAATTGTCGGCGTCATCAACGGCAAACTTGTAATCGGTCTTCCGGGAAATCCTGTTTCCGCTTTAATGATATTCAATGCATTCGTAGCCGAACCTTTAACAAGACTTGCCGGAATCGATAAGGACTTTGAATTAACAACTGTTAAAGGCAAAATCACAAAAAGAATTCACTCTCAGGTTGGAAGGATGCAGTATCAGCTTGTTAAAGTCGATGGTGAAAATATTCAACCGATATTTAAGGATTCAGGTGCAATCTTTTCACTTTCAACAGCTGACGGTTATGTAAAAATACCAAAACTGGTTGAACTTGTTGATGAAGGCGAAGAAGTAGAAGTTTATTTATTCAATTAAGATTATAATTTAAGTAGGTGTAATTATGGATTATGAAGTTAAAGTAATTCCAGAACAAAAATTAGGAGTAATCAACTGTAAAACTCCAATTGATGATTTAGGCATATTCCTTTCCATATTGATGGGATGGGTAGATGCTGAAGATATTGAAACTGAAGGAGAACCTTTCATTGTTTATTTCTCACCAAGACACGAAGTGAATCAGGGTGATGTAGTTTATGATGTAAGCATCGCAATCAAAGATGATGCAGATGGTACTGACAGAATCCGTGTTGTGGACATGATTGAAAATAAGGTTTTAGCCGCAAAGCATTACGGATCTCCTGATAACATTATGGATACCTATGCGGAACTGGTGGAAGTCGCTCAGGCCAATCATTATGATATAATAGGATCACCTAAGGAAGTATTAATCAAAGGTTTGCACAACTGTGATAATGAAGCTGATTTCATCACTGAAATCCAATTGCCTATTATTGAAATGTAAGGTGATTTGATGGCTAAAAAGAAAGATATTGATTTTGATGAGGAACTTGCAAGAATTGCTCGCCAAACTAACATTAAAGTTAGAAAAACAGAGTTTGCTTATGAAAGTCAATTAAAACAGCTTGATGATGATATTGATAAAATCCTTAAGGATAAGCTGGACAGCTTTGATAAGTTTAAGGAATTGACTTCCAGTCATTTGCATACTGATTACAAAACAGATTCAATTGACAGGTATAGAGAAAAATTAAAAAAGATTTAATTTTTCTTCTTTTTTTAATTTTGTCCGACGACCCTGATGTCATGTGCCAAGAGTTTAGGAATGACGTATGGTCCGTACTGTTTAATTTCTGATTTAATACCTTCTACTTTTTTCATGATTTCAAAGATATTTCCGGAAATCATAGCTTTATTAATAGGGTCAGTAAGTTCTCCATTTTCAATTTTGAATGCATTGCTTGCTTCAACAGAGAAATCTCCAGAAATAGGATTTGCAGTATGCGCTCCAAGCACGCTTGTTGTCAGAATACCTTTGTCTATTTCAGATATGTCTTTCATTTCACTAAATTTAAACTCAAGATTGCTTGGACTAATCATTGGTGTGGACAAATAGGAACTTCTGTATCCGTTTGAGGTTGTTTTGCCGTTTACTTTATTGGCTGTGTAGATATCATAAATAAATGAGTTTAAAACACCGTCTTTAATCAAATCTGTTTTTTGGGATGGGGTTCCTTCTCCGTCACATTTTGAGCTAATCATTCCTTTTTCCATAAGAGGATTGTCAGTTATGCAAAGGGATGGATTAGCTATTTCGCTTCCGATTTTATCTTTTAAAATGGATCTTCCTCTTCTTACATTTTCACCGTCAAATGCATTTAAAAATGTTTGAAGCAGTCCTATTGCTGCATAATAGTCAAGTACAACATCATAATCATTGGTTTCAATTGCTTTTGCATTTAAGGAATTTTTAGCCAAATCACATACTTCTGTAGCTAATTTTTCACTGTCCAAATCAAAGAATCTTGAGGACTGTGAGTTGTATGCTGTTGCAATTTCGCCGTCTTTTTGAATTGTTACAGATAATGACATTCCAAATCCTGTTCCTTCATCTTCTATTGAAACTCCATTGGAATTAAGAATTAATGAACGTCCTTCACTTGCAGAAAAACCTGATCCTGTTACTTCACATCCGCTGTCACCGGCAGTTGCAATAAGGCTTTTAAGAAGGTCAACTGCTTCGCCAAGGTCTAAATCGTTGAATTTTTTATCATAAACTTTTTTAACATCCACTACTTTTTCTTTTTCTGCAAATGCATAATTTTCATCTTTTTTTGTCAGTTTTGTATTTTCAATAGCCTGATTTGCTGTTTCGCTGATTTTATCTAAGTTTGATGTAAATGCAAAACCGATTCTGTTGTCTTTAATGACTCTTATTCCGATTCCCTGCTCAATTTCTTCTTTAGCAAAGTTTAACTCGTTCTGTTCGGATTCAAGTTCAATAACATTGCTTTCATCTACATAAATTTCATATGCATCGCAGTTATTTTTAACAGCATTTTCTGCTTTTTCAGCTAGTTCATATATCATATTATCACTATAATGCAAATTTTTCAATGGCTTCCGCTACTCCGTCTCCATAGAACTTCTCACATGCGTATGTGCTTATTTCTTTCAGCTTTTCTTCCGCATTGCCAACAGCAATCTTATATCCGACTTCCTTTAAAAAATCCTCGTCGTTTTCGCTGTCTCCGATCGCCATCACATTTTCCATGTTGATTCCGTTTCTTTCACATAAATATTTAAGTGAAGTTCCTTTATTGACTCTTTTGTCGGTTATGTGAAGTGCAAAGCCGCTGTCATAAATTTCAAGTTGGTCTAAATATTTAAAGTCTTTTAGAGCATCTTCCACTACTTTTCTGTCGATAGTTTTATAGAATACGGTTTCTGTCAGTCTGTACATGTTGTCGTGAGAAGCATGTCTGTCAAACTCATCGCCCAGTTTTTCTCTCAGGTGATTTTCAGCTGATGTGACAAAGTCTCGCTCAACCATGGTTTCAACAGCATTGTTGTTTTCACCTTCTTTAAAGACTACTCCTCCGTTTTCAGCTACAAGACCTCCGCTGCATCCGATAAGCACTTCTGCAGCATATGCATAGTTTACAACATTTCCTGTAACTATGATTGTTGGAATTCCTGCATCTTCAGCTTTTCTTAAAGCTTCAATTGCGGAAATGCATATTTTTCTTGTATTGTCTGTTATTGTACCGTCGATATCTACTGCAATTGCTTCTATTGTCATATTATCCTCTTGAATATCTGTGTGCTATGTTGCATGTTCCTTCTTTACTTACCATACATGCGCCGATTGGATGGAGCGGATTGCATGCTTTTCTGAATAGTTTGCAGTCTTCAGGTCTTGCAAGACCTCTTAAAATTGGTCCGCAGATGCATCCTGCAGGTGCTTCATTAACATCTTTAACTTCAATGTCGTATTTTTCACGTGCATTGAACTGGCTGAATTCATCTTTGATTTCAAGAATGGAATTAGGTATTTTTGGAAATCCTCTCCATTCTCTTGAGGTAACGTCAAAGACCTGCTCTATCATGTCCTGAGCTACAACATTTCCTTCTTCACGAACTGCTCTTTTGTACTCATTTTCTATTTTCGGTGTGTCATTGTGAATTTGTCTTAAAATCATATAAACGGACATTAAAATGTCGAGCGGATTGAATCCTGCTACTGCTTGAGGTATTCCAAAGTCAGTTGAGAAGTATTCGAAAGGTTTGGTTCCGATAATTGTACAGACATGTCCTGGCTGAATCAGTGCATTCAGGCTGGTTTCTCCTGAATTGATTAAAAAGTCAATTGCCGGCGGAATAAGTCTGTGGCATGAAAGCACTGAGAAGTTTTCAGGAGGTGTGGCCAAAAGCTCTGCAGCGGTTGTAGGTGCAGTTGTTTCGAAACCTGCTGATATAAAAGCAACGTCATTGTCTACTTTTTCAGCTATTTCAATAGCTCTGTTGATACCGTAAACTACTCTAACGTCTCCTCCTTCTGCTTTAGCATCTGCAAGGGATCTTTCAGAACCCGGAACTCTAAGCATATCTCCAAAGGTTGTAACTGTAACACCTTTGTCTATAAGTTCCAATGCTTCATCAATCTCACGTGAAGGCACTACACAAACAGGACATCCTGGCCCTGCAATGATTTCTACTTCGTCAGGAAGCAGACTTCTGATTCCATTTTCCATTATTGTATGCTCATGAGAACCGCACACGTGCATTATTTTAACGGGTGTAGCTAAATCATTTATTTTTTCTAATAATCTTTTAGACATATCTTTCATATTCATATTAACACCGAAGATTTAATAATATACTATTCATATATGTTATATTGTATTAATTATATTTTATTATATTTAAGGGATTAACATGTTTAACAATAATATGATTTTAGTAGTTATTCCGGCCAGAGGGGGCTCAAAAGGAATTCCTCGTAAAAATTTGAGGTTATTAAACAATAAACCCCTTATTTCTTACTCAATTGAGATAGCTAAATCATCTCAATATGTTGATGATGTCGTTGTAACTACTGATGATTCTCAAATTGCACTGATTGCTGAAAAATTCGGGGCAAGTGTGGTGAGACGCTCTGAAGAGTTGTCCACCGATGAAGTTTTACTTGAACCGGTTATCTATGATGCAATGGTTCAAAAAGAAAAGTTGGCTTTTGATGAATATGATATTGTAATAACGCTTCAGCCTACGTCTCCATTAATTAGAACATCTTCTCTCGATGCTGTCATTGAAAAATTTGAAGATTTCAGCGTTGACAGTGTACTGTCTGTTGTTGATGACAGGCATTTGAGCTGGGGATATGATGAAAACAACAACAGATATTTCCCAAATTATATTTCAAGAGTTCACAAGGAAGATTTGCCAAAATCCTTTAGAGAAACCGGAGCTATTTTAGCAACCCGGCGCGCTTTTGTAAAAGAAGATTCCCGTTTGGGAAGCAATATTGACATTGTTGAAGTGTCCCGTGAGGAAAGCGTCAGCATTGAAGACTATGAGGACTGGTGGCTTGCTGAAAACTACATTAAAAAGAAAAGGATAGCTATTGTTGTCAACGCTTCAAATGAAATCGGAACAAACCATATTGAAAGATGTTTGGCAATCGCTTCAAAAATGGTATTTCATGAAGTGCTGTTCCTGCTTGATGAACAATATCCGTTAGGAATTGATCGAATCGGCAAATCCAATTACTCTTTTAAAACTTATGAAGACTCAAGAGATTTGTTTGAAATTCTAAGAGCGTATAATCCTCATATAGTTCTAAATGACATTCTTGACACTTCCCGTGAGTACATATCCTCTTTAAAAGAAGAAGGCTATTTTGTAGTCAACTTTGAAGATTTGGGTGTCGGCAGCGGAATTGCTCATGTCGTATTTGATGATTTGTATGAACATGACCCTGATGAGAGAAATGTCTACAGCAGCTATAAATACTTTATTTTAAAGGATGAATTCTATTATCAGCCTTCTAAAATAATTACTAATGATGTCAACAATGTCCTGGTTAATTTCGGTGGTGTTGATCCAAACAATCTCACTGAAAAAGTTATTGATGCGATTCTCGACACTGACTATACCGGAAGAATAAATGTTATTCTTGGACTGGGTAACCCTGATTTGGAAAACATCATAGCAAAATATGAATCAAATCCTTCAATTCAAATCTATAGAGATGTTTCAAACATCAGTGAATTCATATTTGCAGCAGATATTGTATTTACTGCTTCCGATAAATCAGTTTATGAAATCTGCTCTCTTGGAGTTCCGACAATATGCCTGTGTCAAAATGACCGTGAAATGTCTCATGCATTTGCAAATCCTAAATTCGGATTCATTAATATGGGTCTTGGATTTAATGTCGGAAGGCAGGAAATCATTAATGAATTTTTAAATCTTGTAAATAACTATGAATTAAGGCTTGAATTAAATAAGAGAATGCAGGCAATCGATTTGAAAAACGGTTTTGACAATATTTACGCCGTTACTGAGCGAGAATATAATCAGTTTAAATTTGTTCAAGGTCTTAAATAGGTTTTATCATAAACCTTTTTCTATTTTTTTTTGCTAAAAAGAGATTATATGCTCTAGTGATGTAACTTTAAAAATAAAATAAAAAAAGAAATTAAATTATTTCTGAAGAGCAGTCTGCTGAATAATTGTTAATTAAAACAGCACATTTGTCTATTGTTTCAGAATCTAATTTAATTGTACTGGTTTTTATCTGATTCAATAATTCTTCAATAAACAGGTCTTCATCAGTTAAAGGCATGTTTATTACAACAACTTCATTGTTTATGAAACCGACTAAAGGTTCAACAAAACAGTTTTTGATGTTGTTGTCATTGAGGAAATTGATTAAATCTTCACCTAAAGCCAAAGCTTTTTGTTTGACTTTATTGTCTTGAGAGAATTTAGCCTGCTTGGTTGTGTATCTAAATCTCTTCATATTTCCACTGTCATGGAATTCTTCGATTTTATCTTCATCCAAATCATTGGAACTGATCAGATTTAAATTTTCATTTTCAGATTCTAATCTGAGTTTCGGATTGTATTTTTGAGATAAAAGAGCATAAATTCCAGTTGGGCCTACAACCAAATGGTTTATACTAGAGTTTGAAGTAGGAGTTTTCACATTGTAGAATACATAGTAATCATCAGGTAAAGTTAATAAATGTTCTCTGATAATTCTTGTTCTTATTTCGGTTTCCTTTACATCTCTAGTTCTATAAAGTGCATAAACTAAGATAATTACTCCGATGAATATTGCAACTATTCCAATTCCGCTGTTGAATAAAAGTATTTCGATAATACTTAAGATAAAAATAACTGCTCCAACAAGGAGAATTACAGTATTTGTATCTAAATTCTGTATATCAAAGTCATTTCCGCCATCATAAATGGATCCGGAGCTTTGGCCAGTATTTTCATCAGGTTCAGGTATTTTAAGTCTTTCAATAAAGCTTCCCATTGACCTTTCAGAAGGTTTTTCCTGAGAGGTATTCGGATAATATTCATTCATGCCTTTAAAGAATTCATCTTTAAGGAAATTCTTAAGAATATTATAATCATTGGTTTTTGGGACTGCAAATTCTCTTCCGAACTTTGACAATACTGGTTGAGGAATTGTTGTTCTTGCAGTTTTGGAATGTTCTTCTTCCATTTCAAGTTCTTTTTCTTTTTCATCTTTAGCTATTTCTAGCATATGTTCTTCGGAGAAGAAATTTCCTATTCTGTTAGTAATTGATTTAAAGGAGCCTGAATTATCTTCAGCTTCGCCTTCTTCTGTTTCAGGAGTTTCACTAGTGAATTGAGTAGTTTCCTGTCTGATGTGCTGAACCTCTTTTTTACGTTCTTTGATGTATTCGTCTAATTCCTTATTTAATTCATCGTCCAAATACCTTAAAGAACCTCCGCAGCTATCACATTCATAATCAAGTATGCTGTCACTATTTTTAATTTTATATTTTAATCCGCAGTCTTCACATTGGACTATCTGTGAATTATCATACTTGAATGAATCAATAAATGAGGAGCGAGAGTCATTTTCACTTTCAGAATATTCATCTTCCAGATATTCTAAATCTCCTGCACATGAAGAACACTCGAAGGTAGTGATGTCGTCATTATCCTCGAGCTGGTATTTTGCACCACAATTCTTACAGCATACAACTTTCATATTATCCTCTTAAAAAATTACTTATGTTTTTATTTTTTTATTTTTGTTATTATATATCTTTCTAAAAATTGCTATTTTTCAATATTTTTCAACTTTGTTTTTTCGCCTTAAAATCAAAAAAATTGAACAAATGGTGCTCTAATAGCTTGTTCTGTTATATAAGTACAGATTATTAATATTTTTAATCTCTGTGTAATTTGTTAAATTTTTCATCTTTGCATTTGAAATGTAATACGTCATGTTGCTTTTATCTATTGCGGCCTGGTCGACTATCGGTATTCCTTCCACATTATCTCCAATCCACCAGAGGAAAGGGCGTATGTTGTAAACACCGATCTTGACATTTTCATAATTCGGGTCGACACTTTTCAGATACTGTGACATTTCCTCTGTTGTATTGTACTTGTCTGTCGGTTCGAATGTGTATGTAAATGCGAATCCTTGCACTACAAATAGTGCAATCAGTATAATTGGGATTATGTTTTTGTTTATTTTGATTTTGTCCTGAATAATGCTTACCGCTTTTATTATAAAGTAAATCAGTGCCGGAAATATCGGCAGTATGTATCTGTTGACCTTAATGTGGTAATAGCTGTAAAATATAAAGTTTGCCAATATCCACGCTAACATCATATATTCTGTCTTGTATTCGCTGTCCTTTCCAAGCAGGTATAATCCGGCTATGATGATAAGTGTTGTCAAAACGGAACTTACTCTTGTATAGGTTATAATGCCTATTAAAATCAAAGCTGCCGGAAGAATATGCTTTCTTTCAAGTTTTATTTCATGGTCTTTAATCCAGATCAGTCCGCCGATAATCAGAATTGCAAATAAAAGTCCGGAAAGTATTGTAGGATTTTCCAATACAGGATTTCCCTCAAATACTGTATGGGAGTTTGAAATGAAATTCGCCATGTTGAAGAGATAGTATCCGACTTCAGTATTGAATGCAGGGTCTGTTTCTGCACCTCCTTTTCCTGCAATTCCATTGGAAATCTGTGATGCAGCTTCAAATTGTCCGTTTCCCATGCCCAGTATGGTTGTCAGTATGACGGCTGCAATCACGATTGCGATTACAATTCCAATTGCAAGGTATTTTCGGTCAGGTTTTTCAATGTGAAATCCTTTTTTATAAATGTAATAGAGTACCAGTGCAATCACTGTTAAAACAAGAGTGTATCTTGTAAAAAAACCGATTACAAAGAATGGTGTTGCATAAATGTAAAATTTAGGATTTTTGTCGATGGCTATTATGCATAGCAGTGCAAACCAAACTGTCATTCCCACTGCAGGAACGTCCAGTGTACCGTTTGCAAGCCATGTAAGACTAAGTGAAGTAGTTAAATACATGACAGCTCCGCAAATGCTTAGATTTTCATCAAAAAATTGTCTGAATAAAAGATAAACGCCAATATTTCCCAGTATTGCAAATAATCCGGTTACTATGAATATGGCCAGTTTATCCACTAGGCCGAATCTGAAAAGAATAGATGTTAAAAAACAGATTATCGGCGATAGATAAATGTTGTTTGTAGAGTGGTGATTTATTCCTGTGTAGTAAAGTGCATTTAAAAGATAAACGTACACGTCAGAACAGCTTATACCCACTTCCAGGTTAAAGTTAATGTAGTAAACTACCATAATGCTGCTGAAAATTAGCAGTGCCAGCAGATAATACTTGTCTTTACTTTTTATATTGAAATCTTCAAACATTGCTCTAATATATTTAATGCATTGCATTAATAATTTTTTAAAATGATCCGAATATGAATGATACGAATGCTATAAGCATTCCCATTTTCAGGTACTTTGAAACTTTGGCAGCAGTTTGCCTGTCCTGATTTTTAATAATCAGAATTGCAGAATAAATGAACAGCAATACTGCCACTGCAATAATAATCAGATAATACAATCCGAATATGTTAAAGTAATAAAGCATAGGACATAGTGCACAATCGATTATTATTAAAATAAATGCTAAAATAGCAGTTATTTTTTCTCCATATAAAATGGGCAATGTTTTTGCCCCTTCTGCCTTGTCTCCTTCCATGTCCTCGATATCCTTTACAAGTTCCCTGGCAGTTGTCATAACGAATGCGAAGAATCCTAAAAATATTGATGTGAATATTATGTCAGGATTATTAATGCTGAATCCTGCAAATACGAATCCAAAACCGGTCATAAATCCGACTGCAAGGTTTCCGATTAATGGAGTTGATTTCAGCTTGTATGCATATAAATAAAGAATAACATCTGCTATCAATACAATTATGAATGGAATCCAGTTTCCAGTCAGAAAGCTAATCAGGAATCCGCAAATTGTTCCAAGTAAAAACATTAAATAACCATAGTTACGGCCATTTGTCAGTGAAATTCTTCCTGATGGAATCGGACGTTCGGGTTTGTTGATTAAATCAATCTGGTAATCAAAATAGTCATTAATGACATTTCCTGCAGAAGTTTCAAAAAATACAGCTAAAGTTGCAAGTAGTATGGGTAAACTAAAGGTTTTATCAATTATTGCCACTAAAACTACAACAATCGCACCCATTATTGCATTTCCGGGTCTCAATATTTCAATATATGGATTCATTATTCTCCTCAAAACATTTTTTTTTCAAGTTGCGTATACTTTATAAGTTTAGTTAAATAAAGCATAATTTTATAAAGTATATTATATAACATAATATTAGTATTTTATTTAATAAAAATTATTACTAATTAAATTATTAGCTGGTGTTAAATTTGGATAAAATTAAAATAGCTATTGTTGGAATAGGGAACTGTGCAAGTTCACTTATTCAAGGAATTCATTATTATGATGGTAAAAAACCGGAAGATGCAATCGGATTGATGCACTGGGAAATTGGAGGATATAAACCTAGTGACCTTGATGTAGTTGCAGCTTTTGATGTGGATGCAAGAAAAGTTGGAAAAACTATTGATGAAGCAATTTTTGCTAAACCTAATTGTACAACTGTTTTTCAGGAAGACATTCCTAAATATGATGTTAAAGTAAGTATGGGTCATGTTTTGGATGGTGTTGCTGATCATATGTCAAATTATGATGATGAATACACTTTCGTTGTAAGTGATGCTGAACCTGTTGATGTTGTTAGCGTTTTAAAAGAAAGCGGAGCTGAAATATTGGTCAATTACTTGCCGGTAGGTTCTGAAGAAGCTGCAAGATATTATGCTCAATGTGCTTTAGATGCTGGAATTGCATATGTCAACTGTATGCCTGTATTCATTGTAAGTGATGATGAATGGGATGCAAAATTCAGAGAAAAAGGTATTCCTATAGTTGGAGATGATATTAAAGCTCAAATCGGTGCTACTATCACACATAGAACACTAGCTAGCTTATTCATGGATAGGGGTGTAAAATTAGATAAGACCTATCAGATAAATACTGGTGGTAACACTGACTTTTTAAATATGCTTAACCGTGAAAGATTAGATTCCAAAAAAGAATCCAAGACCGAAGCGGTTCAATCTGTTTTAACTGAAAGAATGGATGACAGGGATATTCATATTGGTCCTAGTGACTATGTCCCATGGCAAAATGATAATAAATTATGTTTCCTCAGAATGGAAGGCCGCACATTTGGTGATGTTCCAATGAACATTGAACTCAGGTTAAGTGTGGAAGACTCTCCAAACTCTGCAGGATGCGTTATTGATGCTGTCAGATGTTGTAAAATCGGTTTGGAAAGAGGTGTTGGTGGACAGTTAACTTCTATTTCTTCATACACTATGAAACACCCTCCGGTACAATATACTGATGATGAAGCATATGAAAATGTTGAAAAATTCATTTCAGGCGAACTTGAAAGATAATTTTTCAATTATTTTTTAATTTTTTTTAACTACTTTTTTTCTCATATATGGCTGTCTTATATTATTAATTTATATAATAATAAAGACATATATTATAGTTGAATATTTTAAGATTATTTATTAATTAGATTGAAAGAGGTGTAAATTAATGGCAAAAGTAAGATTTACAGAAACAGCACTTCGTGATGCTCACCAATCATTGCTTGCAACTAGGATGAGAACCAGAGATATGATTCCTATTGCTGAAGAGATGGACAATGTTGGATATTTCTCTGTTGAAGCTTGGGGTGGAGCTACTTTTGATACCTGTATTAGATATTTAAACGAAGACCCATGGGAAAGATTAAGACAACTGAAAGCTGAATTTAATAAAACTCCTGTTCAAATGCTTTTAAGAGGGCAAAATTTAGTAGGTTACAAACATTATGCAGATGATGTCGTTACAAAATTTGTGGAAAAATCTTATGAGAATGGTGTCGACATTTTTAGAATTTTCGATGCATTAAACGATATCAGAAACATGGAAAAAGCAATCAAAGTAGCTAAAGATCAGGGAGCTCATGTTCAGGGTACTATCAGTTACACTATAAGTCCTGTACATACAATCGATGACTTTGTTGAACTTGCTAAAAATCTCGAAGCACTTGACTGTGATTCAGTAGCAATTAAAGATATGGCAGGTTTAATTACTCCTACTGCTGCTTACGAATTAGTTTCCAAATTAAAAGAAGAAACTGGTCTTTTAGTTGATTTACACAGTCACTGTACTAGTGGTATGACTCCTGTAAGTTATTATGCTGCATGTCAGGCTGGAGTGGATGTTTTGGATACTGCAATTTCACCTCTTGCATGGGGAACAAGCCAACCTCCTACAGAAAGTATGGTTGCAGCACTTCAGGGAACTCCTTATGACACTGGTCTTGATTTAAAATTATTGTCTCATATTAAAAAATACTTTGACGACATTAAAGAAAAATATTCAGGTATTCTTGATCCTATTTCTGAAAGTATCGATGCAGATGTATTGCTGTATCAGATTCCTGGAGGAATGCTTTCAAATCTTATTTCACAGCTCAAAGAGCAAAATGCTCTTGACAGATACAGTGATGTACTTGAAGAAATGCCTCGTGTCAGAAAAGATATGGGATACCCTCCACTTGTAACTCCAACAAGTCAAATCGTAGGTATTCAATCTGTAATGAACGTTTTAGGTGGAGAAAGATATAAAACCGTATCCAATGAAGTTAAAGAATACATGAAAGGAAAATACGGTAAACCACCAGCTCCAGTAGATCCTGTAATATCTAAAAAGATTATTGGAGATGAAGAGGTTATCACCTGCAGACCTGCTGATTTGATTGAACCTGAATTTGATAAATTCAAAACAGAAGGAGAAGCAGAAGGATTTGTCAAATCTGATGAAGATGCATTAACCTATGCGTTATACCCACCAATTGCTCCTAAATTCCTTAAAGGTGAAGCTGAAGAAGAACCTTTAAAACCTCCGGTTTCCCTTGATGAAAATGAAGCTATTGGAATTCCAACCGAGTATAACGTTGAAGTTGACGGCGATGTATTTGAAGTTAAAATCATGCCTACTGGATTTATGGAAATCGGTGAAGGTACTGGTTCTACCGGAGGTCCTGTCGGAGATATTGAAGGAGGAGTTATCTCTGCAATGCAGGGTATGGTAATCAAACTCAACGTCAATGTTGGAGATAAAGTTGAAAAAGGCTCTACTATCTGTGTTATTGAAGCTATGAAGATGGAAAACGATATCCAATCTGAAGTTGATGGTGTAGTTGAGGAAATCTTCGTAGAACCTGGTGATGCAGTAAGTATTGGCGATATTTTAATGGTAATCAAATAGATTACCCTTATTTTTCTATTTTTTTGTAAGTTTAAACTTACTTTTTAATTTATATACTCTTTTTTAAATAATATGTTTTGATGTGATAATATGAAGGATATTTTTGATGAATGTCAATTTGGAGATTTAAAGCTTAACAGTAGAATAGTCAGAACAGGAACCTGGGAAACTGAAACAGAAGAAGGAGGATTTTTATCACCTGCAATTTATGACAGATACGAAAAAATTGCAAGCTCCGGAACAGGTCTGATAATATCTGAAATGTTTGTACTGGATCATAAGGACCGTTTCGCCCCTTACTCATCCAGTTTAAATTATGTGGGTTTTGTTAAGGATTACAAGATGATAACTGACATCTGTCACAATTATGATGTGCCGGTTTTAGGGCAATTGGCATTCTTTTACTATGATGACGGAGACAATCAGAAGGCTGAACCGAATGATTTGACAATAGATGGAATCAGAAAGCTTCAGGCGGAAGTTATAATGGCTGCTAAAAAATTCTCATTTGCAGGATTTGACGGAATTCAAATAGATATGGGTAACAATTTTTATTTAACACGTTTTATTAATCCATATTTCAATCAAAGAAAAGATGAGTATGGTGGAAGCACTGAAAATCGTGTGAGAATTGCATCTGAAATCATCAAGGTCATTAAAAAGACCATGGACATGCATGTAAGTATCAGAATCAATCCATGGGATGTAAGAAAAGACGGCATGACTGCTGAAGAAAGTCTTAAAGTAGCAAAAGAACTTGAAAAAGCCGGTGCAGACAGTATTCAGCTGACCGCACGTACAATTTCATATCTTTATGACGGCTCTGAGAAAAATCCGTTTCTGGTTTATGTTGACAAGTTAATTGATGAGGTTGACATTCCTGTAATTCTGGGAGGTTCCTTAAGGGATATGAAATCCATGAATGACGTGCTGAACCACAGTGACGTTGAATTCATGTCAATGTCCAAGCCGTTTGTTGCGCAGGCTGATTTTCTAGCAGAATGGAAAGCGAATGGAGATGGAGTATCCATTTGTCAAAGCTGCAATAACTGTTATTCTAAAAAAACCAGTACTTGCTTTAAATATTAAAGCAAGTATTTTTAACTCTTTTTATCGGCGATAATATGTCAGTAGAATCTGATTGAATCGGGTATCGTCTCGTGATTGGTGCTGATGAAGTTGTGTTTGCTGTCTTGCTTCCAGGTAATTGTACTCTCCATCACTATTTAATTTGTCTATTTTTTGCTCTTTGTATATGTCAACCGCTTTGTTTAATGTATCATAAAAAGCATCTGAGTCTATTTCACTTGAAGGAGTATTATTAATCAACTTTTCGATATCACTGGTGATTTCCTTTCCTGTCCATGCAATCTCATAGCATGAATTGCCTGATGTGAAATAAGCATGGGAGTGATATCCTCCGACATATTTGTTGTACTGATAGAAATGTCTTACAGGGTGGTTGCCAATATTTAAATCGTTGTCATATTCCTTCTCACTTGCCCAAAGTCCGATTGCTTTTGCATCATCGTCATCGATACATCTGATTGAAAAAGTGTTGTTTAATTTATAGGAATCTCCATCCAGTTCTCCTCCCTGGTATTTTGAAGGCAATTGAAATTCGGCATCGTTTATCTTAATGGTAGAACTTGCAAATGCACATCCAATCAGAATAAAAAGCAATATTGTAAAAATTAAAATTTTCTTCATAAATGTATGTATATTGGTCTTATTTAAAAAAACTTTTTATACACAACTTACAAATATAAAATTATGGCAAAAGATGATAGAAGCGGTGTCAATCCGTTCACTGGAAAATCACATTTTGACATTATAAACGATGACAAGTTTCTCCAGGAAGCTTACAATGAATATTATTCCATGATTAATCAGTCACAGCTTTTGGATGATGCTCCAAATGGTCAGATTGTAAGAAATGTTGCTGTCCGATTGATTCGGGCTGTTGAAGATTATTTGGCAGAAATTGGTAGAAGCGATTATACTCAGGATTATTATGACTGGGATTTTCATCTGGTTGCTAATGATACAATTAATGCATTCTGCATGCCTGGCGGTAAAATCGTAATGTTTTCAGGCATTCTTTCAGTTGCAAATACTGAAGAAAAAGTTGCATTTATCTTGGGTCATGAAATGGCGCATGCTCTTTTGGACCATTCAAGAACCAGACAAAGTGCTCAGACTGCACATAATGCCATAACTTCTGCTGCATGGTTTGGAAGTTTTGCACTTGACCTTGTGGGGCTGGGAGGAATAGGAAGTATGACAAGGGCTGCAACCAATGTTGCCAGTGTCGGTTCACAGTATTTCCTTTTAAATCCATGGGGAAGAGACCAGGAACTGGAAGCAGATAAGCTGGGTATGATGATTATTCATTGGGCAGGATACGATATTTCATCAATTCCTGCATTTTGGCAATCAATGGCCGGCGGAAATCCTAACAATCATGATTTCTTTTCAACACATCCTTCAGATTCAAAAAGAATCGCTGTGATGAACGAACTGATTCATGAAATTGAAAATCAAAAGGACTTTTATTCATCACCGGTTTTAAGCGACACTCCAAAACCTAAAGAAGAATTTAAATCTTCCCATGTAATTGGGGAAAATATTATCAAATATTGTCAGAACTGTGGTGCCAGAGCAGATATTGACGCTAAATTTTGCATTAAATGTGGGGCCAAATTTGAGGACGTAGGTAACTGTCCGAAATGTGGAGCTCCTGTAGAAAGTGGAGATAAATTCTGCACTAACTGTGGAAATAAAATCTGATGGAGGTTGAATATGATAGATGAGGATCTTATACATCATGTTAACAAGTCTTCTTACAGGGTTAAAGTAATAAAAACTCTTGAAAATTATCCTAAAATACCTAAAGATATTGCTGCAGACTGCGGTATTTTACAAAATCATATCTCAAATGTCTTAACTGAACTTAGTAATTTAGGTTTGATCGTATGCATTAATCCTGAAGTTAAAAAAGGCCGAGTATACAGACTTACTGAGGACGGAGAAGAAATGTTGAGTAAACTTGTCTGATTTTTGGAAAACTTTAAATATGACCTCACATTAATATATTGTGTGTAAGTTAATATAAACTTACTTACAATATGTTATGGATGTGAGTGTAATGAAAGATATGCCTAACAATGAGAAATTAGATTTAATATTTTTAATTGACCGTAGCGGATCTATGTACGGCTCTGAAATGGACACAATAGGTGGTTTTAACTCATTTTTAGATAAAGAAAGAGCTAATGGATTTGATACAAATGTAACAACTGTTCTTTTCAACCATCAATGCGAAATGTTATACAAAAGAAAATCAATTGATGATGTTAAGAATCTAACTAAAGAAGAATACTTTGTAAGGGGCTCAACATCCCTTCTTGATGCAATTGGAAAAACAGTAACTCTTCTTGAAAGGGAAATTAAAAATAAAGTTTTGTTTGTTATAATGACTGATGGGATGGAAAATGCTTCTGTTGAATTTTCAAAATCTCAGATTAAGAATATGATTACCAATCATGACTGGGAATTCATATTCATCGGTGCTGATATTGATTCATATGCTGAAGCAGGAAGTATAGGTATTAAAAGATCCCGCGTTGCCAATTATGTTAAATCAAAAGAAGGTATTGGAAGAGCATATGATTCTGTTTCTAATGTCACTCGCTGTATGAGAGCTAATGCGGATTTGGATAATTCAAATTGGAAAAAGGATTTGGAGGAATTTGACTAGTTTTCATATTCAGTCAAATCCTTGACATTTAAATTTTCAAAGGCACGTCTGCGCCTCATGCAGCTTTCACAAACACCGCAATGTTTGTCGCCTCCTTTATAACAGGAATAACTTAATTCCATTGGAGCACCAACTTTAACTCCTAACTCTATTATTTCCTCTTTATTTAAATCTATGGCTGGTGCTTCAATTTTAATTTTATCCGGTGAACCGACATCAATCAGTTCATTGAATTTTTCCATATATTCTTTTGAATTGTCGGGAAATGTACTGCCTTCTTCACCGTTCCATCCGACAATTATTATTTCTGCACCAATGCTTTCTGCATATGAAAGGGCAATTGATGTAAAAACAGTATTTCTTGCAGGAACCCAAACGCTGCTTGCACTTTCACTGCTTTTTTCAATATCATCAAGGTCAGCTTCTGAAACTTCAGGAATTTCTTCAGAAGTGTTCAGGCTTGATGTGCTTATTTTTGAAAGCCATGGAAGGTCGATAACTTCATGGCTCCAGTTCATTTTTTTACAGATTTCTCTGGAGGCTTCAAGTTCTCTTTTGAACGCTTTTTGACCATAATTGAATGTTATTGCATGAATTTCATAATCCCTGTCGTAAACGCTTGATGCAACAGTACAGTCAAGGCCTCCGGAAAGAACTGCTATTGCTTTTTTCATTTAATCATCTCTTTTACTTTTCTAAGCGGAAGTCCGATGTCATCTGATATCCTTTTTAAATCCTCATACTCTGCTCTTCTGGATATTATCTCGCCGTTAATGTAGGCTGTCTTGAATGTCACTTCATAATTCTTGCCGTTAATGTTAAAGATTTCTTTTTCAAATTCTCTTTTGGCAACTCCTCTGTGCATATTCGGCGAAATTCTGATACCTAAACTTCCGGTTTCACTAAAAATAGCTTCAACCAGTTTGTCTCTGTTGTTTCTTGATGAGATGACTTTCAAAAGACTGCCCTGACGGTTTTTCTTCATTATTATCGGTGTTATTGACACGTCACTTGCTCCCAAGCTTAGAAGTTTGTCAAACAGATATCCGATTTCTTCACCTGTTAAATGGTCGATATTTGTTTCAATAACGTCAATTTCATCGCTTTCAGTAATGTCTGAGGTTTCAATGATTCTTAAAACGTTCGGATGGTCAAAGTCTTTTCTTCCGGCACCGTATCCTACTTTTTTAGGTTTTGAAAGTGGGATGAATTCCTTTATCTCATCACAGATTTCTGCATAAATCGCTGAGCCTGTTGGTGTTGCAAGCTCGCTGTCAACAGGTCCTCCTACAATTTTTGCATCTTTCAGGATTTCAACAACTGCAGGGGCCGGAACCGGTATTATTCCATGAGCAGTTTTGACTCTTCCTCCGCCAACGGCAATAGGCAGGCCGATGATTTTCTGTTTGTCCAGATTCAGTGAATAATATGCGTATATTGACCCGATAACATCTGCAACAGCATCACTGGCTCCAACTTCGTGGAAATGAACTTCGTTTAGACTTTTTCCATGCACTTTAGCTTCCGCTTTGGCAATTCTTTCAAATACTCTGATTGAAGTTTCCTTAACGTTTCTTTCCAAATCCAGGCTCCTGATTTTTTCAATAAAATCTGCATAATGGACTGAATGCTTGTGTTCAAGCATTTCAACATGGCAAAATGTGGAGCTGATTCCATGTTTGAGCTTTTTTTCAAAGCTTACTTCAACTTTTCCGAAATCTTTTGCTGATTTTTCCATAATGCTTTTTAACTCATCTGCATCGGCACCTAAATCTACTAATGCGCCGATAATCATATTTCCAGCTATTCCGCTTGATTGAGGGTCAATAATAATTGTCATAAAAATAATTCCTTTATCTGATTATTATAAAATTTAAATTCAATAATTTATATATTATTTGTATTAATTATTAGGGTCATATGTATGGGAAATGATAAACTAAATGTTATAGAAAAAGATTATGGAATCTGCATTAACAATCCTGATTATTTTTTAGCTTTAAGCGACTTTACCGTAAGCGACGGAATAGACATTATTGAAAATGTCAATATCCTAAAAGCAAAGGATGAATTTGAGGCCACAGCAAAACGTGCCGAAGCCTTCAATCATCGTGAAGGTTCATATATTGCACAGGCAACAGATTCTCTGGAATATTTTACAAACTCATATAGTGATTTGACAATATTCACTTTTCTTTCAAACGATGTTGTAATTGAAGACTTTACTGATGATTTGAAAGTCGCAAACTCTCCAAAGGGATTTGCAGATGCAAGAATCACCATAAGTCATGTAGTCTACATCGATAAGGTAATATCTCCGAAGAATCTGCTTAAAATATTCAAGATTCTCACTAATGTCAAGGCGAAAGTTCTGGCTGATATGGCATTGCCGTTCCATATTCAGAATATATTGAATGAAAATAATTTTTCTGCTGTTTTGGCCAATGTTAATGTTGAAGGTGAAGCCATGGACATTAACAATTCAGATTTTGACGAAATCAATTTCGATGAGTTCAAAACACGCCTTGAAGAAGCAGTTGAAATAACTCTTGAAGATGCATTCGAAAAGCTTGACTTGACATTCGGAATTCTGGATTATCTGGTTTCTCAGGGAATTCTGATAGGGGATCTGGTTGAAGCAGGCCTTGATTTATTGGCTGAAGATGATATAACTTCCGAGTTAAAGGACAAACTTGAAGCTCAAATTCTAAAGTCATTGGCTGACATTAATGTTATGATGCTTTTAATGGCTGCAATAAGAGTTGAAGAGCAGTTAATGAGCAATTCCATAAGGGAATTTGATGCAAAAGATGATTTGAAGTATCTTTATTCTAATGAGGTTTTAGGTCTTGCAGTTGCAAACCAGATTGCCGGAACAAAGGCTGCTGTCAACTTTAAAAGATATGATGAATACAAACCTGGAATACTCTATGGTCTGCCTCCAATTTTAGATAATGCCTTTGCAGGTCTGATTGCAGGATGTGTGTCTAAAATATTTGAAAGCTAATTTCTAAATTCCTTCTATTTTTTCTTTATTTTCCTTTTTAAGATGTAAATAAGTGTTTGCATTCGAAAAACTTTATATATTTCCGTTTTTGTACTAATAAACAACAAGGTGATTTAAATGAGCATTAAAGGAGTTTTATTTTTAATATTGGTTTCTTCCCTTTTGGTCGGAAGCGTTTGTGCTGCAAGCGTCAATGACTTTAAAGTGGATGGCACATTTAGCGGTATTTACAACGGAGAGTATTATTCAGTATATGCGAACGGAAATCAGGATGCGGGTGTGTGCATCTATAAAAACGTAAACGATGACGTTTATGATGATATGGAAACGATGATGTTTTAGATCATGTCATTCACCATGACGGAAGAGAGTACACTTACGGTGATGACGATATGGCATTGAACAAAAGCGCTGACAATATTGCAACTTTCAAAGACTACGACCACGCAACACATGGTGTCAGTGAAGTTGTAAGTCAGGGCGGAGAACAGTTTGTTGTTGTCTTCTGGGCTAAAGACACAAGCAGCATGGACAACGCTAAACTCTCTTCAATGTTAACTGATTTCAACAAAAACAATAATGTATCTCCTGTTGCATTCTAAAACTTTAACGGGAACTTAAAGGGGTTATGAAACTCCTTTCTTTTTTCTTTTTTAAACTTCTTCAAAATCTTTAAAGACTTTTTTTTTCAATTGCGAAAGGCAATAATTATTAATGTTCAGATAAATATTGTATAATATAATTAATTTTTTTACAGTAAAAAATCTGGGGAATAACTAATGGAAAATGATGATTACTTTGAAGATGAAGAATTCTCACCTGTAAAATCTCTTTTAGGGCTTTTGACATTCTCAACAATACTTCCGATTAATGTATTTACATCAATCGAGTATATGACTAAACTTACATGGTGCTGGCCGTTTCTGCATATATTCATTGGGATTCTGGCTGCAATTTGCGGATATGTGTCAATTGAAATCCTGCATCTGAATTCATTTTTCACAGCAGTTATTGTCTATGCATTTTTAATGATTATTACAGGTTATAATCACCTGGACGGTGTTATGGACATGGCTGATGGGGTTATGGTCCATGGTGCACCTGAACGCAAAATAATGGTCATGAAAGACTCATCAGTAGGTGCCGGAGGTGTTGCAACACTCTTTTTAGTGGCCACTTTAACAATTGCCGGAATCTATAACATTTTGGATTATAACTTTATTTTGGGAATAATAATATGTGAAATGTCTGCAAAAACATCTCTTTTAACTACTGCATTAATTTCCAGACCATTAACTCCAGGAATTGGCAGTTATTTTATAAATGAAACAAACATTACCAATTATATGGCTTCAACTGCAATTATTTTAATCATTGCATATGTGATGAGCGGTTATGTCGGCCTTGCAGGTGTTGTGGGAGCTATGGTGTCAGGACTTATCATTGCAACAATTGCAAGGAGAAATTTCGTTTTAGCTAATGGTGATGTCCTTGGAATGAGTAATGAAGTGGGCCGTCTGTTTTCACTATTGTTCATGGCAGTTGCTTTATTTTATGTTTAACTTAATTTTACATCTTTAAATCAATATTGAAGTCTAAAAAAACCATAATTTTAAATATTAATTCATTAATATGTATTATTGGTGAGATTTACCACGCTTCATTTAGTTAATGTTTTTCATTATTTTCTTTAATTTTTTTTAGTTACCTCCCAGTGCATCGATAAGTGGTAATCTCACCTTTTAGAAATCATTATATATTTTCATGCGTAACCTATTAATGATAATATGAATGTCAATGTTTTAAGATTAGACCACAGATTAAAAAGAGATACAAGAATCACAACTCATGTCTGTCTGACAGCACGTGCATTTGGAGCAAGTAAAATCTATCTTGCAGGTGAACGCGATAACAAACTTATGGAAAACGTACGTGATACTGCATCAAGATTCGGCGGACATTTTGAAATAGAATATGCTGAAAGCTATATGGGAATTATCAATAAATGGAAAGCTGATGGAGGTAAAGTAGTTCATTTAACTATGTACGGTTCACAGGCTCATGAAATAGCTCCTGAAGTTCGTGAAGATGGTTCTGATATTTTAATCGTTGTTGGCGGGTCTAAAGTTCCTGGAAAAGTTTACAAGGCTGCTGACTGGAATGTCTCAGTAACTACACAGCCTCACTCTGAAGTATCATCTCTTGCAGTGTTTCAGCACCTGCTGATGGATGGTAAGGAATTCGATTTGGAATTTGAAAATCCCGTGCTTGAAGTTATTCCGACAGCTCATGGAAAAAACGTAAATATCCATAATGAAAACCGTTAGGATATGAAGTCATCTAAACGTCTGATGGCTTTTAATTTTTCTTCTTTTTTTATGCGTGCCTGATCAAGGGCATCTCTTATTGTTTGAATAGAATTGTCATAGACTTCTCTGTCAACAGGATATGGAAAACCGTCTTTTCCACCATGTGTGAAACTGTATTTTACAGGATCCTTCCAGCTTGCCGGCTCACCGTAAACAAGGTCTGATATTAAAGCCAGTGCTCTTATTTTTTTAGGACCTATTCCCTGAAGCAGAATAAGCTCCTCATAATTTTCCGGCTGTATTTCCCATGCTTTTGTGAGAACTTCAAATTCCTTGTCTGAAATGTCCATGTCCAGAACAGGATGATGTGCAGGCATTGTAAAATCTTCAAGCAACGCCTGATTGTCTTTTCTTTTAAAATACTGCCTTAAATGTATGGGATTGTCGTTAATCAAATCAACACTTATTTTTTGGGCTTCTTTGCTTTCTTCAGCAGGCATATTCAGTGTATCTGGTGTCATCTGGTCACATGAAATTCCGCTGTGAGGGTCATTCAGCAGGTCATCAACTTCACTTCCAAGCCAGTGATAACGTCGGGCATATTTGTTTTCTGTGTTTAATCCTTGCTGGACAACGGCCCAGTCTCCTTTTTCTGTAACGAAGAAGTTATGCTGGTATAAAGTGTAGCCGTCCTGGATGCAGGAGTTGTCTATTTTGGCAGACAGCTTGCTTGTCTCAACCAGTTTTTCGGTTGTTTTAGTTTTGAGGTTGAATACTTCTCCGGCATGCTCTATTCCTTCAGGGGTTTTTCTCGATTTTGCACCTTTTCCTCCGGTTAAATAAATTCCATGCTCTTCCGGGCTTAATGATGCTTTAAGAGCTCCTAAAGTTGTGGTGGTGGTTCCTGAGGAATGCCAGTCAAAACCTAAAACGCAGGAGAATGCCTGAAACCAGTAAGGATTTGAAATTCTATTTAAAAACTCCTCCAGACTATACTCTTCAATTATCACTGAAGCCAATGCTCCTGACAGGTCAACCATCCTTGTAAATAGCCATTTAGGTGGATGGCCTCCATGTAACGGTAGATTGACTGCTCCTCTTCTTTGCATGAATACTTATTTATTATTTATAAAATATAGTGTTTTAGTGAGAGCAGTTGATAACTAATATTTTTTCATGGTTAGTACTCGCTAACTATGGGGGTTATATAAAAAAATTGTTAGATGTGGATTATGTTCTGGATACATTAGGTGAAAAGGAGCTTGAAAAGGAATTTAAAATCCTCAAACCTGGTGGAACACTAGTTTCTCTAAAAGGACTTCCAAATCAGGAATTTGCTGTAAGAATGGGATTTTCCAAATTCAAACAGATGCTTTTCAAATTCGCTGGAAGAAAATTTGACAAAATGGCTCAAAAAAAAGAATCAGAAATATTATTTCATCTTTGTTCAGGAAAACGGCCAGCAGCTAAGGAAAATATCTGAAATATTGGATAGTAATAAGATTGATGCATCTGTAGATGAAATTTACAACTTGGATGATATCAATGAAGCTCTTAGAAAAGTTGATGGTGGCGGTTCAAAGGGTAAAACTCTTATAAAAATTAATTAATCTCATTTTTTTCAAATCCTGTCAAATACTTTTTCAACGTTAACAGGAGTTTAATTAGCATCAATCATGTTTGAAAAATGAAAATCTTTATAAGTATTATTTAAAATAAATATTGGATAAGTGAAAAAAGTAATTTAGGTGTAATTATTTTGAACAAAAAAATAACATTGTCAATGTTTTTGATATTGTTTCTTTTTTTATCCATCAGTTCAATTAACGCAAGCGATGCAAACATGACTGATTTAGCAGCTATTGATTCTGCAGGAGATTCTCTTAAAATAACTGAAGAAAATCACATTGATTCAGAAAAACTGTCAATAAACACTGACGATATATTATCAGACAATAAAAACAAAACAGAAATGTCTTCCTCATCAAGCAAAGTTTATCAGGGGGGAAGTTACAGCGTAATTTTAAAGGATTCGAACGCAAATGAGATTTTAGCAAACAAAACTGTGAATTTTGTTATAAATAATGTAAACTATTCAACCACTACCAATTCCAAAGGTATTGCAAGTGTTAATCTTGCACTTGATGTTGGAAAATACAGTGCAGCTGCATATTTTGATGGCGACAGCTCATATGATTCAAGCAATTTCACTTCTGATTTTAACGTATTGTCCACTATAAAAGCCAGTGATTTGACAAAATACTATAAAGGCACAAAACAGTACTCAGCTACATTTTATGACAGTTTAGGAAATCTTTTAAAAAATAAGATGGTCACTATAACTGTAAAAGGAAAATCATACTCCAAAAAAACAAACAGCAAAGGTGTTGCAACTTTGGATATTAATCTAAAGCCTGGAACTTATAAAATAACTTCAACCAATCCTGCTACAGGTTATAAGTTAACTACAAACATTAAGATTTTGTCAACAATCTCTGCAAGCGATTTGAAAAAAGTCAAAGGAGATTCAAATAAATTTAAGGTAAAATTCTATAAAAGCAACGGTAAGGCTCTGGCAAAAAAGTACGTCAAAATCAAAATCAAAGGAAAATCCTACTGGTATAAAACATCTTCCTCAGGATATGTGAGACTGACATTAAACAACTTTAAAAACGGAGTTTTTAAGGTAGTGTCTTATAATAATGACGGAACATCCAAAACAAATACTGTAACAATATACCGTATCGCAAATACCAAGCTGTATGCCAATGGGTATACATTCGCACCAGGGGACAATCGCCAGATTAAAGTTAAGCTCACAACCAGTCTTGGAGGCAGTTCAGTTTCCGGAAAGATTATAAAAATTACAATTGGCGATAAAACTTACTCCAAAAAAACAGATGCATCCGGTATTGCTTATATGGATCTTTCTTCAATCAGCAAAGGATTATATAATGTAAAATATCAGTTTGCAGGAAACAAATTTTTCAAATCATCATCCGATTCAAAGTATATCACAATACTTGATACCAATGCCACTAAACTGGCAGTTAAAGGTACAACCCGATTCGGATATGGTGCTCATTCCTCAATGAACGTTGTTTATACTGCAGGTGGAGTTCCTTTAAGAGGAATGGCTGTGAAAGTCACTGTTGAGGGAACTACATATTCCGGAACCACAAACAACAATGGTGTTGTATCAGTCCCTATTGACCTGGGAGTCGGAAATTACACTGTAAGCTTTACTGCATCAGGCAACGATAAGGTTTGCGGAACTTCTGATTCTGCTAAAATAGAAGTATTTGAGAGAAGTGAAGCAAAACTGACTTGGAAATCAGGAACTTCATTTAAGGACTCTCTCCAAACATTCAAGGTTTTACTGACAGATAAAAACGGAAATCCTATTTCAGGACAAACTGTTGAACTTATAATAGATGATTATGTCTATTCTGCAAAAACAGCATCAAACGGATATGCAACAATTAAGGTTTATGCTTCAATGGGAAATTATAATGTGGAGGTCAATGCACTGGGAGACAACAATTTCCTGCCTAGTTCCACAAGCAAATCCATTAAGATTGCTGTTTCCAAATTCAAAAAAGGGCTCAATGAAAAAGCATCCGGTTCTTATTCAAGTTCCTATCTTAAATCATCAAAAAACTGCCCAGTCAACAACGCCAAAATCAAAGCATTGGTTAAATCAGTTACCAGTGGTCTTACCGACCCTGTCGATAAGGCAAAAGCTATTTTCAATTATGTAAGGGACACTATTTCTTATGATTATTACTATGATTCCCACAGAGGTGCTATCGGCACATTGAAGTATGGAAGAGCCAACTGCGTTGACCAGGCGCACCTTCTGATTTCAATGTATCGTACTGCAGGGTTTATGGCAAGATATGTCCACGGATCATGCAGATTCAGTGACGATGTCTACGGTCATGTATGGACTCAGGTTTTAATAGGCAATACATGGGTTGTTGGAGACCCGATTAATTCCAATAACGAATTGGGAAAAATCAACAACTGGAATGTGAAAACTTTCGTTTTGAAAAACAGATACGTAAGTCTTCCATTCTGATTTTTTATTTTTTTTTCATATCCTCTTTTTTTTCCATATTTCCTCTTATAAACAAAACTTTAATAAATGATGGTTACTAAAAGTATAAAATGTTATATTTATTAACAAATTATTTAATCAAAATTATAAAGGAGCTAATATTATGGCTATAGATAACGGAGATTTTGTAAGAGTAAACTTTACTGGTAAAATAAAAGACACAGATGATGTATTTGATACTACTTATGATGAAATTGCACAAGAAGCAGGAATTTTCGAAGAAAACAAAACTTACAAACCAATTCCAATCGTTGTTGGTGGAAACCACTTATTACCTGCAATTGAAGAAGCAATCATTGGTTTAGAAGAAGGAGAAACCAAACACATTGAAGTTGATTCCGATAACGCATTTGGACCAAGAGATCCTAAAATGATTCAGTTAGTACCTATGAAAGAATTCAAAAGACAGGGTATGACTCCTGTCCAAGGTATGAAAATCCAATCTGAAGGCGCAACCGGTAAAATCTTAACCGTAAACGGCGGAAGAGTAAAAGTTGACTTCAACCACGAATTAGCAGGAAAAGACTTAGTATACGATGTTGAAGTAACTGAAGTTATCGATGATGAAGAAGAAAAAATCAAAAGTATGATTGAGTTACACTACTCCAATCCTAACGTTGACATCGATAAAACCGAAATTGACATCGTTGACGGTGTTGCAAACATCAAATTAGATGAAATGTCCAAATTTGACCAGCAATCCTACATGGACATTACCTTTGCAAGATTCAGAATTGCTAAAGACATCTGGGACAATATTGAAGACATTACCAAAGTAAACTTCGTTGATGAATTCGAAAAAAGAGAAGAATCCGACGACGAAGAAGCTGAAGAAGAATAATTCTTCTATTTAATTTTTTGAGTTTTTTTTAAAACTCTCTTTTTTTATCATTTTTCCTAAAATTTATATAATTTTTTCACTAAATTACTTTATATAAGAGGTAGTTGAGTGAAATGTTTGAGAGATTAAAACAAATTAGTTTAGGTAACTGGATTTTAATCGGAATGATTTTAGGATTATTTTTCGGTTTATTTTTAAATTTTTACGTTCATGATCATTTTATAAAAAATATTGTCTTAATGGACAATGTATTCTATCTTGGAGGTAATGCATTTATCAGACTGATGAAAATGCTTGTCGTTCCGCTTGTTTTCTGTTCCATTGTTGTAGGAGTATCGTCAATTTCAGATATTCGTAAAATAGGAACAATTGGTGGAAGAACTATTCTAATATATATCCTTACAACAGCTGTTGCGGTAACAATAGCTCTAAGCATCGGTATTCTGCTTAAACCGGGCCTTGGTTTGAATATGGCCGCTGCAGCTCAAACATCTAATGTGACTATTAACCAGACAATGACTGATACAATTTTAAATATCATTCCGGAAAACCCGTTGAATGCGTTGGCTAACGGAGATATGTTGCCTGTTATCATATTCGGTGTAATTATCGGATTTATCCTCGCTAAATTAAGAGAAGAAACTGATGTAGTAAACAAATTCTTTGAACAGTCAAACAAAATCATGATGGCAATGACAGGAATTGTGATGAAATTCGCTCCAATAGGAGTTTTCTGTCTGATGGCCAAAACTTTTGGAAGCCTGGGTTTTGACGGCATCCTGCCTCTAGCCAAATATGTTGTTTGCGTACTGATTGGATTAGGTATTCAGGCTTTTGTTGTTTATCCGTCCCTTCTTGTTGTTTTCACAAGGCTCAATCCTGTAACATTCTTCAGGAAGTTCATGTCAGTAATGTTTTTTGCATTTTCATCTTCAACATCAAATGCAACAATTCCTCTAAACATGAATAAACTGGAGGATATGGGTGTTTCCCGTGATGTTTCCTCATTTACCATTCCTTTAGGAGCAACAATCAACATGGACGGAACTGCAATCATGCAGGGAGTTGCGGTAATGTTTGCAGCTCAGGCTTATGGAATAGATTTAGGCACTTCAGCTCTTTTAACAGTAATCTTTACAGCAGTAATGGCTTCAATAGGTACAGCAGGAGTTCCTTCAGTGGGTCTTGTAACTTTAACTATGGTATTTAATTCAGTAGGTCTGCCGGTTCAGGCAATCGGTGTAATCTTTGGAATAGATCATGTCCTCGACATGTTCAGAACTGCAGTAAACGTCACTGGTGACGCCATATGTACTATGATTGTGGCATTCAAGAATAAATCCTTTGATGTTGATGTATTCAAAGGCAGGAAAAAAGCTGAAAAAAAGGTTGAAAATCTTATTTAAATTTTTTCTCCCCTGTGGATAGCCACTATCCCAGGGATATCTTTTACTTTTAGTTCAAACATAGCTTCCATGCCTTCATTTTCAAACAAGACGCATTTTTTATCTAATACTTTGCTTGTAAGCAATGCTGCAACAGGCGGTGTTATTACAAAAATTGAATTGTTGTCATTCAGTGCTTTTACTGTTTCATCTCCAAGCATTCCTTTTCCGATATGAACTTTAACGCCATTTTCACTTAAAAACGGTATGGTTGACTCGATTTCCACTTTGCTGCTTGTTGTTGGTGCAATTCCTGCATCGCTGAATGCAGTATGCATGATGACGCTTCCGTTTAAATCAAAGGGAACTCCATCCTTTTTAATCAGATCTACCAGCTGAGGCAGAGCAGCGTCACGGCCGGTATATATTGTTCCGGAAATGCTTATTTTATCTCCAACATTCAATCCTGATAGGTCTTTATCAGTGATAGGTGTAGTTAATTCCTTCATGTTTAATAATTATTTTTTTGTTTATTTAAAAATTTTTTAAATATCCTCTTTTTTCATAAGATATTTAAATGCTCATTAACATAAATATATAACATTCTATATTTATATATCATAGAATTTTAAGGAGATTTAAAATTGATTATTATTGATGAAAATTTGTGTAAAGGATGTCATCTTTGCTTATTCATGTGTTCACAGAACGTATATGCTATATCTCCTGAAGTAAACAAAAAAGGCGTACAGCTGCCTTATGTTAAGTTTGAAGAGAGATGTACCAAATGTGGCACTTGTGAAGTTGCATGTCCAGATCAGGCTATAACTGTGGATATGCCGGAAAATTGGTGGATGAAAGAGGGCAATGATGTTAAATTCAATCCTAGATTCACACAAGGGAAAAAGTAGGTGTTAAAATGGCTGAAGAATTTTTTATTCAAGGAAATGAAGCATGTGCTAAAGGAGCGATAACTGCAGGATGCAGATTTTTCGCAGGTTATCCAATCACCCCATCTACTGAAGTTGCAGAAACTCTAGCGAGGGAATTACCAAAAGTCGGCGGTTCATTTGTTCAAATGGAGGATGAAATCGCATCTGCCGGAGCTATTATTGGTGGTTCATGGGGAGGAGCTAAATCAATGACTGCAACATCCGGTCCGGGTATTTCATTAATGCAGGAAAATATCGGTTATGCATTCATCAGTGAAACTCCGATTGTCATCGTGGATGTTCAAAGAGGTTCTCCTTCAACCGCTCAGCCTACCATGGCTGCACAGGGGGACATGATGCAGGCCCGCTGGGGTTCTCACGGAGATTATGAACCTATAGCATTATCCCCATCAAGCGTACAGGAATTCTTTGATTTCACTATCAAAGCATTTAATTTAGCAGAAGAATACAGATGCCCTGTATTTGTAATGGCTGATGAAGTAATAGGGCATATGAGAGAAAAAATCGTTGTTGAAGACGATATTGAAATTGTACCAAGAAAAAGGCCTGAAAAAACTGATGATTATCTGCCGTTCAAAAACGTTGAAAACGGCACAAATCCTATGCCTGCATTTGGTGATGGATTTAATATTCACGTAACCGGTCTTACTCATGATGAAAGAGGATATCCTGATACCAACAACCCTGAAACTCATGACAAACTTGTTCAGAGAATTTGTGATAAAGTTTTAAACAACAGGGACAAAATCTGCTCTGTCAGATCTGAAGAATGTGAAGACGCAGATATCATCATAGTTTCCTATGGTGCTCCTGTAAGGTCAGCTATTGAAGCTACCAGAAAAGCAAGAGCAGATGGCAAAAAAGTAGGGTATGTTAAAATCGATACACCATGGCCGTTCCCTGTCGAACAATTGCAGGAATTAACTAAAAACGCAAAAGACGTTGTTGTAGTTGAAATGAATTTAGGTCAGATGTATTATGAAGTTGACCGTGTACTTAAAAGAGACACTAATGTTCACTTAATGGGAGTTATCGGTGGACTGCTGCCTACTCCTGATGAAATCTTAGATGTAATTGATAATTTAGGAGGAAACTAAAATGGCTGAACATAAAGAAAATAGATTTCTTCCATATTTAAGAGAAGACAGATTACCTCACATTTTCTGTCCTGGCTGTGGAAATGGAGCTATTATCAACGCATTTTTAGCAGCTATGGAAAAAGCGGAAATGGACTTTGACAATATTGCAATGGTTTCAGGTATCGGATGTTCTTCAAGAATTCCAGGTTACCTTAAATGCGATTCACTTCACACAACTCACGGAAGAGCATTGAGCTTTGCAACAGGTTTGAAAACTGCAAATAAAGATTTGGATGTTGTTGTATTTACCGGTGACGGGGATGCAGCTTCCATTGGTGGAAATCATTTAATCCATGCGGCTAGAAGAAACATTAACTTAACTGTAATTTGTATCAATAATAATATTTATGGTATGACTGGGGGTCAAATCAGTCCTACATCTCCTAAAGGAAGTTTCGGAACAACCGCACCTTACGGTAACATGGACACTCCATTCAATCTGGCTGAACTTGTTGCAGCTGCAGGGGCATCCTACTCTGCAAGATGGACAACAGTTCAAATTGAAAATCTTGTTTTAGCCATTAAGGACGGTTTGAAAAATCCAGGATTTTCATTTATTGAAGTTGCAACCCAATGTCCAACATACTTCGGTCGTAAAAACAAACTTAAAACTCCTACTGCAATGGCCGCAGTAATGAAAGCAAATACTGTTTTCAAATCTGCAGCAGACAGGATGAGACCAAAAGAACTTGAAGGCAAAATTGTAGTTGGTGAATTTGCAAATACTCAAAGAGCTGAATTCACAGAAAATATCGATAAAATCAGTGTAGAAAAATCTGGTAAGAGAACTCTTATCAATTCTGCATATGAAACAGAATTATAGGTGGATAATATGAGAACTGAAATTAGAATTTGCGGATTTGGAGGTCAGGGAGTTATTCTGGCAGGTATTATCTTAGGTAAATCTGCTTGTCTTTTTGACGGTAAAGAAGCAGTTCAAACTCAATCTTATGGTCCTGAAGCTCGTGGAGGAGCTTCCAAATGTGAAGTTGTTATCAGTGATGGCAAAGTCGATTATCCTAAAGTTCAGAGTCCTGATATTTTAGTGGCAATGTCCAATGAAGCATTATTGAAATATATTGTCGATTTAAAAGATAATGGAACATTGATTGTTGATCCTGGAACAACTGATGTTGAAGATGTCAGAGAATTTATAGATGAACATAATATTAAAGTTTATGAAGCTCCCGCTACTAAAACAGCTACCGATGAAATCGGTCTTAAAATTGTAGCAAACATTGTTATGGTTGGAGCTATTACAAAAATAACTGAAGTAATATCCAAAGAAGCTGCTGTGAAAGCTATTGAAGCTAGCGTTCCTAAAGGAACTGAAGAGAAAAACATCAAAGCTTTCGAAGCAGGATATGCTTTAGCAGAATAGGTGTTATAATGAGATTTTTTGAAAACGTAGCAAAACAAATTTTTAATGACGAAGGTATTCCGATTTTAGAAGGTCACGTTGCTTATTCTCCTGAAGAAGCAATGACTATCTCTTCAGAGATGGATGTTCCTGTTGTAATCAAAGCACAGGTACTTACTGGTGGTAGAGGTAAAGCCGGTGGTGTAAAATTTGCAGACAACCCGGGTGAAGCACTCAAAGTCGCAGATGAAATTTTAGGTATGGAAATCAAAGGTGAAAAAGTAAAACACCTTTTAATTGAAGAAAAAGCAGAAATCCTAAATGAATTCTTTGTAACCGTATCTGTTGACAGAGGGGCAAGAAGACCGGTTATCCTTGCAAGTAAGGAAGGTGGTGTTGAAATTGAAAATCTGGCTAAAACCAATCCTGAAAAGATTATCAAATACTATCCTAATCCTTTACTTGAATTCCTGCCTTATGAAGCTCGTGAAATTGCACGTAAAATGGAAGTTCCTTCCGAGTTGATTTCCCCTATGGGTGACATGATCTGGAAACTTTATCAGGTATTTGAAAAATATGATGCAGATACTGCTGAGATAAACCCTCTTGTTCTCACTCCGGACGGACTTATTGCAGCTGACGCTAAATTGGTGGTCGAAAACGATTCACTTTTCAGACATCAGGATTTAGTGGAAAGGCTTCACTACAAGAAAAAAGCAGTTGACTTTGTCCAGCTGGATGGTGACATTGCAGTTATCGGTAATGGTGCAGGACTTACATTAACTGCTATGGACATGATTAAGCTTAACGGAGGAGAGCCTGCAACATTCCTTGATATTGGTGGTGGAGCTTCAGAACACATCATCAATCAGGCTTTAAACATAGTACTGAACTATGATCCTGTTAAAGTAGTGTTCCTTAATGTTTTAGGTGGTATTACCAAAGCGGATGATGTTGCACGTGGTGTAATTAAAGCAATGGAACAGTCTGACCGCAGAATACACATTGTTATCAGATTGACTGGTACAAATGAAGAAGAAGGTCAGAGACTTTTAGAAGAAGCAGGAATTCCATATGAAACATCAATGGAAAAAGCAGCTAAAAAGGCTGTTGAGCTTTGTGAAGAACTAAAAGCTGAAGGAAAATAAGAAATTTATTTTGCATTTTTTTAAAACACGAAAAAAATCATAGTCGCCAGTTTATGGCGGCTAATACCTATTCTTAGGTTTTAATTATTCGAGTAAAACTACTCGACTAATTTCAGATTCATTTACTATTTCTCTACCGCAGTTTTCACCGATTTTTTTAGCGAATTGCTTAACCTCATCAAAACTAGGCATATGTTCCAAAGTCAGGCGTTCACGTGATGAACCTACGCACATATATGCTTTCACTTCTACAAAATCAGGGTCTGCCTTTTCAATCAGTTTCGCATATCCTTCAGGGTCTTCCATGTTTTTTCCACGAACGCAGGTATTTCGTATACATGTGCGGGAGTTAAAACTTGATAATGTTTCAAGTGATTCATTTAAATTGCTCCAAGCATCATTTATTCTAGGTCGACAGACTTCATTAAATATTTTCTCGCAAGGCGCATCCAAGGAAAGGTATAGTTGGTAAGGATCGTTTTCCAGATTTCTTAATCTGTCAACACACTGGCCGTTGCTGACGACAAAAGTGGTGAAGTCCCTTCTGTTGAACTCTCCGATAAGTTCGTCGATTTTCGGATAAAGTGTAGGTTCGCCTGCAAGTGAGATTGCGGCATTGGTTGGATTTTTCAGTTCTTCCAATTTTTTCTTATTTGCTTTGTCATTTCCGTAAAAGCCGCACAAAAGATTGTTTTGAGCCTTGATGGCATCATCTATTATTGTTTTTGGATCATCGTATTCCTCGTCTTCCCATGTGGTCTGGGTATATGTCAAATCTCTCCAGCAGAATTCACATTCCTGCTGACAGTTTGGAACAGCAGGTGACATCTGAAGACATCTGTGGGATTTGATTCCATAAAATTTTTCTTTATAGCAGACTCCTTTGTCGGTTATGCTCTGACGTGTCCAGTGACACACTTTAACTGCAGCATGGCCATGTTTTCCAAGGAATCTGTATCCGCTTTTTTCCAGTTTTTCTATTTGGCTTTCATTGAATGACATAAAATCAAATTAATTTTTAGTTTTGATAGTATATACATTTTTACAAGTTCAGAAAATATTATAAATTCTGAACAATATTGTATTTTGTTCATAAAAATTATTTATATATTTAACAAATATATAATTAGTCATGAAATTATGGAACAAACAACAAGAAAAATTATTTTTTCTAAACTCAAGAAGTTTTGCCTCAACGGAGCAGCTTTTCTACAGGACTGATGACGACAGGTATTTGGCATACTGGCCAAAAAGGTATAAAGGTAGAAAAACAACTCTCCAGGCTAGAAATTCATTGATTGGGAATTATACTGAAAAATGGGTTTGTGATTTGTTTAATGAGTTGATTGAAGATGAATCTCTCCACATTGTCCAGCAGGCAAGGATTCCTTCAGTTGGAATAACTTCAAAGTCTCCTGCAGATATTGTAATAGCAACAGATGACAAAAAAATTTTAAAGGCTTCGGATGTAAAATTAATATGTGAAGTAAAGATGTCTTTAGTGTGGAATTGGGAATATGATTCTCATTTGGATACTTTCAGAGAAGTCGGTGACTTTAGAACGCATCAGGGAAAGCCCAGTTTCACACGTTCGGATTCGGTTCTGAAAGCTATTGGAAAATGTATTGATGTTAGGGTTTCAAATTTTGAGTCAAATAAAATTCCTATAATCGTCGTTGGAAATGCTCCGTTATCTAAGGGGTTTTCAAAAAAGGCGGAATATTTAAAACGTTCCGGATTGATTCAGGGATTCTGGTCATTAAATCCGTTTCCACTAAATCATGGCAATACTCGTAAATCAACACCTAATGGTGGTTTTTATAGATTTGATAACACTTCAGAGCTAAAAATGCATTTGAATCAGTTATTTGAAAAAGATTTGAATTTCTTTTCTGGAATGCAGTCTCCTAAAAATTTAGGTCAGATAATTGAAATAGCTAATCTGGAAGACAGCTATGAAAACAAGGGATTAAAATTTCTAAATCTTTTGAAAGGGTCATAATATGGTAAGAAAAACACAGACTGCCTCATTTGGTTCAGTTTTAAGGGAATCCCACAGTTCAAAAAAATTCTATAGTTCAAAATTATTCAATCAGTTCAAAATACCAAAAAATATCGAATATGTGGAAAATGAAATTAAAAAGGATGATTTGAATAGGATATACTGCAAATCCAGCGAGGATATGAGTGAAATACCTGACAGCAGCGTCCATCTCATGATAACTTCTCCGCCATATAATGTGGGAAAGGAATATGATAACGACTTGTCTCTGGATGAATATCTGGACCTGCTCACTTCAGTTTTCAGCGAAACCTACAGAAAACTTGTAACTGGGGGCAGAGCCTGTATAAACATTGCAAATATCGGTCGAAAACCTTACATTCCGCTACATGCAATGCTTATTGAAATAATGCTTGATTTGGGATTTCTAATGCGCGGTGAAATAATCTGGGATAAATCAACAAGTGCCGGAGGCTCATGTGCATGGGGAAGCTGGATGTCAGCGTCCAATCCTGTTTTAAGAGATTACCATGAATATATTTTAGTCTTTTCTAAGGATTCCTACTCTAAAAACAAAAATCAGGAAAAGCATGACACTATTGAAAGGGATGATTTTATCCAGTGGACAAAAAGCATTTGGACTTTTCCGGCAGTCAATGCTAAAAAAATCGGTCATCCTGCACCATTTCCCATTGAACTTCCTCACCGGTTGATAAACCTTTACAGCTATGAAGGTGATGTTGTTCTAGACCCGTTTTGCGGAAGCGGAACCACATGCATTGCCGCTGTTCAAAACGGGAGAAATTATATTGCTTATGATAATAATGATGAATATGTAAATCTTGCCCGAAAAAGAATTTTAAATCATAAATTTATTTAATAATGTTCGCTAAATATATTAATATTAAAAATGTTATGTGGGATAATTATGGATACACCAATAGTGATATTGAATTATAAAACATATTTGGAATCAAGTGGTTTAAATGCTTTAAATCTTGCACATGATTTGGAAAGTGCTGCAGAGGAATCTGGAATTACAATGGTTGCAGCTCCTCAATCAGCAGATATCTACAGAATAAGTCAAGAAGCATCACTTCCTATTTTTGCTCAACATATAGATCCGATTTCTCCTGGAGGGCATACCGGTTCTAACCTGATTGATACATTAATTGAAGCAGGCGTAAGCGGTTCTTTAATCAATCACTCCGAACAGAGAATGAAATTGGCAGACATTGCTGAAGTCGTCAAGTTATGCGAAGACAATAATATTGAATCCTGTGTATGTACCAACAATATTGAAACTTCAAAAGCTGTTGCAGCACTTAACCCTGTTGCAGTTGCGGTTGAACCTCCTGAACTTATCGGTACAGGAATTCCAGTATCTCAGGCACAGCCTGAAGTGGTTGAAGACACTGTCAATGAAGTTAAAGCAATCAATAAGGACATTAAAGTATTATGCGGTGCAGGAATCACTACAGGTGATGATATGAAAGCTGCAATGGATTTAGGTGCTGATGGAGTATTGCTTGCATCAGGAATCATTAAAGCTGAAAATCCAAAAGAAGCTCTGCTTGATTTGGTAAGCAAATTATAATTATTGCGAGTGAGGAAAATGGCTGAATTTAATACTATTGATGATTTTGATGTAGAAGACAAGACAGTTCTCGTTAGGGTTGATATAAACTCCCCGGTTGATCCGGGTTCCGGAATTATTTTGGACGATACCAGATTAAAATTGCATGCAAGAACAATTAAGGAATTGTCCAACAAAGGCGCTAAAGTAGTTATTCTTGCTCATCAAAGCCGTCCGGGTAAAAAGGATTTCACAACTTTATCTCAACATGCAGATGCACTGTCTGATATATTAAATTTAAGAGTAAAATATGTTGATTCTTTATTTTCAAGCTTAGCTAAAGAGGCTATCCGTAGTTTAAAATCCCATGACATATTACTGCTTGAAAATGCACGTTTCTTTTCAGAAGAATCACTATCCCGAACTCCTAAGGAACAATCTGAAACTTTGCTTGTAAGGCAGCTGTCTCCATTGATTGATATTTTTATAAACGATGCTTTTGCGGCAGCTCACAGGTCACAGGCATCACTGGTAGGTTTTACAGTAAACACTCCTTCCGCTGCAGGTCGTGTAATGGAAGAGGAACTGACTGTAATTCAGTCTGCTCTTGATAATGTGGAACATCCTTGTGTATTCCTTCTTGGTGGAATGAAACCTGATGATTCAATTGACGTTATGGAGAATGTTTTAAGCAACGGCACTGCAGATTCAATTCTAACAACAGGTATTGTCGGAAACATTGTTCTATGGGCTGCAGGTGTTGACATAGGTCAGGTCAACAGGGATTTCATTGCAAGTAGAGGATATGAAGACATGGTTGAAAAATCAAAAGATCTCATTGAAAGATTCGGTGATAAAGTTAAATATCCTATTGATGTTGCCTGCGAAATAGACGGCGAGAGAGTAGACATTGATTTTGAGGAAATTCCTAATGAGGCTATTTTCGATATAGGTGTTAAAACCATCAATTACTATGCTAAAGAAATCAGGGATGCCAAATATATCTTCGCAAACGGTCCTGCAGGAGTGTTTGAAGATCCTAAATTCGCTATGGGAACAGAAGATTTAATCAATGCAATGGCTAACTCCAAAGGATTTACACTTATTGGTGGAGGTCATATTGCAGCTGCTACATCAGGTCTTGGTCTTGAAGATCAGATGAGTCACCTGAGCAGTGGTGGCGGAGCATGTATCAGCATGCTTGCAGGTAAAGAGCTTGCAGCTGTGGAAGCTTTAAAAAATAGTAAAAAATAATTAATTTTTTTACTTAACTTTTTTTTAAAAATAGAAATTAGCTATTGAAAATTTCCAATAGCTCTTCGGATGATTTTTTAGGATTGTCAGAACTCATTATTGCACTTACCACAGACAGTCCTGCAATTCCTGTATCATTCAGTTCATGTGCATTTTCAAGAGTTATTCCTCCGATTGCAACAACCGGAATGTCAATTGATTCAACAATTTCTTTCAGGTCATCTTTGGTGATTTTTGGAGCATCATCTTTGGTCTGTGTTGGAAATACTGCTCCTGTTCCGATATAATCGGCACCATCCTTTTCAGCTTTTCTGGCCTCTTCGATTGTAGCTGCTGAAACTCCCAGTATTTTGTCTTCTCCGATAAGTTTTCTTGTAACGTCACATGGCATATCGGACTGGCCTACATGAACTCCGTCAGCATCAATGGCCAGTGCAACATCTACTCGGTCATTGATTATTAGGGGAACATTGTATTTTGTAGTTATATCCTTAACTTTCAGTGCTAAATTATAGAAATCTAAAGTTTCTGCTGTTTTTTCTCTAATCTGAACTACTGTTGTTCCGCCTTTTATTGCTTCTTCAATTGTATTTAAAAATCTTTCTACATCGTCACTGTTGTCAGTAACGAGATATAGTGATAAATCTAGACTGTTCATAATATCTTTATGTTTGATTCATTGATTAAGCTTTCAGATGTGGTTTTGTAAAGATAATCAATCAGGTATGCTCTAAATGAGCCTGTTCCTTCATCATTTTTTTCTACTTTTGCTCTTGCCTTTTCACCGGCAATGTTCATTGCCAGTATTGCAACAAGACTTCCTTCAAGAGGTGTTGAAGCGCCAATGCAGCTTCCGACTATTGAAGATAACATACATCCGCTTCCGGTAATTTGAGGCATCATGTCGTCCCCGTTATCTATTGCGATTGTGGTTTCACCGTCGCTTAGAATGTCAATAGGGCCGCTTGCAAGGATTGTTGCTTTCAGTTTATTTGCAAGTTCAGCTATGATTTTTCCGTTATCTGCCAGATTTTCATCGGTAATTATGTCATCGATATTAACATCAACGCCTTTTGCGGTATTGTTTTCATCAATAACTCCTGTCAGTTTTGCTATTGCTTTAATTTCACTGATGTTTCCACGTATTGCTGTCATCTGATAGTTATTGATTAAATCTAATGTTGTCCTGTTTCTAAGTTCGGTCACTCCAACTCCTACGGGGTCAAGAATTATTGGAGTGTCTGTCTTGTTTGCAGTTTCAGCGCTTATTTTCATTGCTTCAACCTGGTCTTTACTTAATTTTCCGATATTAAGTACCAATGCATCCGCAATTGTCACAACTTCTTCCATTTCTTCTGCATCTTCTGCCATGAATGGTGATCCGCCTATTGCAAGAACTGCATTTGCGCAGTCGTTGATGGTCACGGAATTTGTTATGCAGTGGGTTAGAGGATTTTTCTGTCTTACCTGTGTCAATGTTTCATCAATTTTGTCTAGAAGTTCATTTTTATAATCTATCATGATTATTAATTATAAATTTTTTATTATTTATATTTTAATGAATTTTCATTAATTTATAGTAAAGTATTTAAATAACTTTTGATATATTTTATAGTGTTATATAATATTAACAAAAAGCCTCGGTGGCTCAGTCTGGTAGAGCGCGAGACTTGTAATCTCGTGGTCGCGGGTTCAATTCCCGTCCGGGGCTTTTATTTTATATTCATCTTAATGATTTTTCAAAATATTTTGGAAATATCGTAACATTTATATACTAGTGAATATAAACTATTATTAGTATGTTATCTGCATACTCTAATGTATGTGGGTCCGTAGGGTAGCTTGGTCGATCCTTTGGGCTTTGGGAGCCTGAGACTCCGGTTCAAATCCGGGCGGACCCATTTACCCGCCTTAGCTCAATTTGGCAGAGCGTTGGACTGTAGATCCAAATGTTGCTGGTTCAAGTCCGGCAGGCGGGATTCTCAATTATTTTATTTGAATCATATGTGTTTTTTTGGAAAATTTTGTAATTTTCCGTAACCTTTATATATGATGAAAATCATAGTAATTGATAGTGTATAATTTATAGTGTGCCTTGGTGGTGTAGGGGCTATCATGTGGGCCTGTCGAGCCCGCGACTCGGGTTCAAATCCCGGCCAAGGCGCTCCATAATAATATATCGCATAGGCCTGTAGCTCAGTCTGGCAGAGCGCTTGGCTTTTAACCAAGCGGCCGCGGGTTCAATTCCCGTCAGGCCTGTTTCTAATTTTATATTTTAACTAAGATGAAATTTCTGAAGAATTTAGTGACGTAGATTATGATTTTAAAGACCTTCCTAAAATAAAGGCTAATGATCCTGTTGTTGAAGCTATTGGTGCTCAACCTGGTAATGTTTTAAGAATTACTCGTGAAAGCCAAACTGCAGGTGAATTTATTACTTATAGGATTGTAGAAAGGTAATTTTACATTTTAATATAATTTTAGAGAGTGAATTTAATATATTTTGATTTCTGTATTTTTTTGTTTTTAGAAATTCATTATATTTGAACTTAGTTTGAGAGGAATTATCTTAAATTGGAGATAGTTATGAGTAAATTAAGAATAATGATTAAATGAATTGGTGTTAGGTTATTCCTAATGTATTAGTTATTTTTATTTATTTATTATTTTTATTGCGTTTCGTAATGCTGGAGGATGTCCATGACAGAGAATAACTGGAAATTAGTTGATGCATTTTTTGATAAGTATGATTTGGTTGATCACCACATAAAATCATACAACGATTTTGTAAACAATAGGATTCAAAATATTATAGATATTACTGAACCTATTACTCTAGATGATGGAAAATACACTTTAAAAACTGGTAAAGTACGTATTGAAAAACCATCAAACAAAGAGGCAGACGGGTCCAGTAGTGAAATTGATCCTACTGAAGCAAGACTTAGAAACTTAAACTATTCAGCGGACATGTATCTTGAAATGGCATTGAATGAAGAAGGGGAAGAAAATCCTTTGGAAGAAGTATATATTGGTGAACTGCCAGTAATGCTCAAATCCGACATTTGCCATCTTAATGGACTTACTGCTGAAGAATTGATTGAAAAACATGAAGACCCTCAAGATTTAGGAGGTTACTTTATTGTAAACGGTTCCGAAAGAGCTGTAGTTACAATGGAAGAAATCGCTCCGAACAAAATTATTCTTGAACGTTTAGGAGAAGTTGAAGAAAGACATGCAAAAGCAGTCGTTACTTCCATCAAAAGTGGTTTCAGAGCAAGAATTACTTTGGAATACAAAAAACCTCGTAAGAATGGTGTATTTTTAAGAATTTCTTTCCCATATCTTCCTGGTGAAATTCCACTTGTTATCCTGTTAAGAGCACTTGGTTTAGCAACAGATCAAGAAATCATTACTAAAATCTCTAACGATAACAACTTCCAGATGATGATTGCGGATGATATTCAGGTTTCTCTTGAAGCATTGAAATTAGACCAGAATGAAATGGATGGAATGACTCTTGAAGAAAGAAGACAATATCTGCAGGATGCTGCTATCAAATACATTGGTAACAGAGTAGCTAAAAACATGCCTAAAGATTACCGTATTAAACGTGCAAAAGATGTCGTAAACCGTTACTTATTACCTCACATGGGTACTGAAGAAGACAAATGTTACGACAAAGCTATTTATTTAGCTGAAATGACTGAAATGTTACTTGAAGTTATTGAACAGCAAAGAGAACCTCACGATAAGGACCACTATACTAACAAAAGACTCAGAGTTTCTGGTGACTTGATGGAAGATTTATTCAGAGTAGCTTTCACTAACTTGACCAGGGATATGAGTTATCAGCTTGAAAGAAGTCTTTCTCGTGGTAAAGAACTTTCAATCAAGCAGGCTGTCCGTAGTGATGTCTTAACTGAAAACATCAAGCACGCTATCGCTACCGGAAATTGGGTAGGTGGAAGAGCTGGTGTAAGTCAGTTATTGGATAGGACCAGTTACATGGGTACTCTTTCTCACTTAAGACGTGTTGTATCTCCTCTAACAAGAAGTCAACCTCACTTCGAAGCAAGAGATTTGCACCCAACTCAGTTCGGTAAAATCTGTCCTAACGAAACTCCGGAAGGACCTAACTGTGGTTTGGTAAAAAACCTTGCGTTAATGTGTAATATTTCTGAAGGTTCACAAGATGATGAAATTATTAATGTAATTAAAGAAATGGATGTTGATTTAATTTAAGGAGGTGGAATGTTGTCTAAAAAAATTAATGCTAAGTTAAAAAGAGCTTTTTATTATTTTGGTTGCGAAGAGGTAGTTCCATACAATGAAGTAAAAAATCAGTTCGAAAAGGTACAGGCCCTTCCTAACGATGATGAAGAAGTAGCTGCTAGAGTAAATGAGCATATTGAAACAATTGAAAATTATTTTGACACTCCTGAAATGAAAGAGGATGAAACTCGCACTCCTTTTGCTAAAGGAGAACCTAGAGCAAGCTGGGATTCTTATAAAGATGATTTCGCTGAAGTTTTAGAAGAAGACGGTGGGGTTGAACCTGCTGGCGATGATGCTGAAGGTGCCGAAGTCAAACCTGCTGCTGATGAAGATGGTGGAGTGGAACCTGCTGATGATGATGAAGTTGATGGTGGAATTGCACCTGCTGGTGATGAAGATGATGAAGTTGATGGTGGAATTGCTCCTACTGGTGACAATGATGAAGATGATGTTCAAGTTGATATTGAACCTCCAGTGCAAACCGTTCCAACTAAAATCTATATCAACGGTGAACTTTTAGGATCCTGTAAAAATCCTGCTGAATTCACTCAGGAAATGAGAGAAAAAAGAAGAAACGGTGAAATCTCTCATGAGATGAACATTACCTACTATGAAGACAATAATGAGATTTATATATTCAATGACCCTGGTAGGGCTAGAAGACCTTTAATCATTGTTAAAGACGGTCAGCCTCTTTTAAAAGAAGACCACTTAAACAAAATTGCTAACGGAAAACTTAAATGGGATGATTTAATCAACAACGGTCTTATCGAATACCTTGATGCTGAAGAGGAAGAAAATTCCTACATTGCAATGACTTTGGCTGAACTGAATGAAGACCACACTCACCTGGAAATCGACCCTGCAACTATGCTCGGTATATGTGCAGGTATTATTCCATTCTCTGATCACAACTCCTCTCCAAGGAACACTATGGAAGCGGGTATGACAAAACAGGCTTTAGGTTTATATGTATCAAACTATGCCTTACGTACTGATACAAGGGCTCACCTATTGCACCACCCTCAAACTCCAATCGTAAAAACACGTATTATCGATTCAACTAATTATGACTTAAGACCATCAGGTCAGAACTTTGTTGTAGCTTTAATGTCCTACGAAGGATATAACATGGAAGACGCAATGGTTATCAACAAAGGAGCACTCGAAAGAGGTCTTGCAAGATCTTCATTCTTCAGAGCTTACGACACTTCAGAAAAAAGATACGCTGGAGGTCAAGTGGACAAATTTGAAGTTCCGGACAAAAACATTAAAGGATACAGATCTGAAGAAGCATACAGAAACCTTGATGAAGACGGTGTAGTAAACCCTGAATCTGAAGTTTCCTCCGGTGACGTATTAATCGGTAAAACATCTCCTCCAAGATTCCTTGAAGAAGATTTCGGTAGTGTTGCAGACAGAAGAAGGGAAACATCTGTAACTGTAAGACACGGTGAAAAAGGTATTGTGGATGCAGTGCTTTTATCCGAAACCGTTGAAGGTTCAAGATTAGCTAAAATCAGAGTAAGAGATACAAGACAACCTGAATTTGGTGATAAATTCGCATCAAGACACGGTCAGAAAGGGGTTGTCGGTTTAATATTATCTCCGGAAGACATTCCATTTACAGAATTCGGTGTTGTTCCTGATTTAATCGTAAACCCTCACGCTATTCCATCCAGGATGTCTATCGGACAGGTACTGGAAATGGTAGCAGGTAAAGTAGGATGTCTTGAAGGTGAAAGAGTTGACGCAACTCCGTTCAACCAGGCACTTGAAGGCGAAATCAAACAGCAGCTTATCAACCACGGATTCGAATCCGCAGGATGTGAATCCCTATACAGCGGTGTAACCGGTGAAAGACTTGATGCTGAAATATTTGTAGGAGTGGCATACTATCAGAAATTACACCACATGACTACAGATAAAGTATACGCTCGTTCCAGAGGTCCTGTACAAGTACTTACACGTCAGCCTACTGAAGGTAGAGCACGTGAAGGTGGTTTAAGATTTGGAGAAATGGAAAGAGACTGTCTTATTGCACACGGTGCAGCTTTAACATTAAAAGAAAGACTCCTTGATGAGTCCGACAAATACGAAGCAATCGTTTGTGAAAACTGTGGAATGTTAGCTGTATATGACAGAAACAAGAATAAGAAATACTGTCCAATCTGTGGAGATGTAGAAACTTATCCTGTTGAAATTTCATACGCATTTAAATTATTATTAGACGAACTCAAGAGTTTATGTATTTTCCCTAAATTAGTTTTAGGAGACAAAGCATAATTAGATTTAAAGGAGCCAATACATGTCACAACATTATATTAAAAAAATTGAACAAATTAACTTTGGTTTAATGTCTCCTGAGGATATTCGTAAAATGTCTGTTGTTACAGTAGAATATCCTGACACTTATGGGGATGATGGTTTTCCTATTGACAAAGGTTTAATGGATCCTCGTTTAGGTATTATCGATCCTAGTTTAGTATGTAGGACCTGTGGTTTTAAAGGTGGGGATTGTCAAGGTCACTTCGGTAGTATTGAACTTGCAAGACCTGTTATTCACGTTGGTTTTGGTGATGTAATTCACAAAATCTTACGTTCAACCTGTAACGACTGCGGACGTGTTCTTTTAAACGATGAACAGATTGAGTACTACACTGAAAAAATCGATGAGGCTATGGCTAACAAAGATAGCATTACCGGCATCCTTAAAGATGTTTACAAAGATGCTAAAAGGGAATTAAAAACCATGCCTGAAGATGAAGATGAGGAAATTGACCTTAAATATTGCTGTCCTCACTGTGGTGCACCTCAGGAAGCTATTATTTTAGATAAACCTGTAACCATCCGTCAGGGAGATTACAAATTAACCCCTTCAGAAGTAAGGGAAAGACTTGAAAAAATCTCAGACGAGGATGCATATGTTTTAGGTGTAAACGCAAAAGTAGCAAGACCAGAATGGTTAGTTTTAACCGTACTTCCTGTTCCACCTGTAACTGTAAGACCTTCAATCACTCTCGATACCGGTGAAAGGTCAGAAGACGACTTGACTCACAAGTTAGTTGATATTTTAAGAATCAATCAGCGTCTTCTTGAGAACATGGAAGCTGGAGCTCCACAACTGATTGTTGAAGATTTATGGGAGCTGTTGCAGTATCACGTTACCACTTACTTTGATAACGAAGCATCTGGTGTTCCTCCTGCAAGACACAGATCCGGAAGACCTCTTAAAACATTAACCCAAAGGTTAAAAGGAAAAGAAGGTAGGTTCAGATCCAACCTTTCAGGTAAACGTGTAAACTTCTCAGCACGTACAGTTATCTCACCTGACCCTAACATCAGTATCAACGAGGTCGGTGTACCTGAAATGATTGCAAAAGAAGTTACCGTACCTGTTCACGTCAACGACTGGAACATCGATGAAATCAGAACCTACATTGAAAACGGTCCTGATATACATCCTGGTGCAAACTATGTAATCTCCAATGACGGTAAAACCAAAAGAAGGGTCACTGAAGAAACCAAGGAATTTATCCTGGAACAACTTCAGCCTGGTTTCATTGTTGAAAGACACTTGAAAGATGGAGATATGGTTTTATTCAATCGTCAGCCTTCACTTCACAGAATGAGTATGATGGCTCACGAAGTAAGAGTACTGCCTTACAAAACATTCAGATTAAACTTATGTGTATGTCCTCCATACAACGCAGATTTCGACGGGGACGAAATGAACATGCACGTTTTCCAGACTGACGAATCACGTGCAGAAGCAAAATCCCTCATGCGTGTACAGGAACACATTCTCTCTCCAAGGTTCGGTGGACCTATTATCGGTGCTATTCACGACCACATTTCAGGAGCTTATCTGTTAACCCGTGACGGTGTGGAATTCACAGAAGAACAGGCTTTACAGATTGTACGTAAATCTCACCTGCCTATCCCACCGCTCAAATCAAACCAGTGGGTACTTAAATATGACCCTGAATTTGGTGAAGAAACCTACATATTCAAGGACAAAGGAGAAAACTGGACAGGTAAAGAATTATTCTCATTATTACTTCCTAATGACTTGAACTTATCCTACAGTGCAGAAATTGCTAAAGGTAAAAACCTGATTTCTGTTGAAATCAAAGATGAAGAAACCGATGAGGTAATCGAAACCAGATTAGGTCACGAAGGAATTTATCCTGCAACTGACGGTTACGTTGTAATCAAAAACGGTATCCTTGAACAGGGTTCAATCGATGAATCAGCATACGGTTCATTTTCAGGAAAAATCCTGGATAAAATCGTTAAGGAATACGGTCCTGGAAGAGCTAAAGAGTTCTTAGACAGATCCACTGACTTAGCTATTTGCGGAATCATGAAAACCGGTATTACCACCAGTTTAAATGACGAAGAAATTCCACAGGAAGCTCAAGACCGTATTAACGAGCACTTGAATAAGAAGATGGAAGAAGTAGATATGCTTGTTCAGTCTTATGAAGAAGGATACCTTCAGGCTTTACCTGGTAGAAGTCTTGAAGAAACCTTAGAGATGAAAATCATGCAGGTTCTAGGGGAAGCAAGGGATATGTCCGGTTCCATTGCTGAAAATTACCTTACCATGGGTAAACAAAACGATGAAGACCCTTATGACCATGTGATGGCTGTTGAAAACCACTCTGTAGTAATGGCAAAAACAGGTGCAAGGGCATCTATGCTGAACCTTACTCAGATTACTGCTTGTGTAGGACAACAGGCGGTTAGGGGTGGACGTATCGAAAGAGGTTACCTTAACAGAACTTTACCTCACTTCAAGAAAGGTGAGTTAGGGGCTAAAGCGAAAGGATTTGTACACTCAAGTTACAAATCAGGTCTTGACCCAATTGAGTTCTTCTTCCACGCAATGGGTGGAAGAGAAGGTCTTGTAGATACAGCGATCCGTACAGCGCAATCCGGTTATATGCAGAGAAGACTTGTAAATGCGCTTCAGGACTTGCAAGTTAAACCGTCCGGACTTGTAACCGATAACCAAGGAAACGTTATCCAGACCATGTTCGGTGAAGACGGTGTTGACCCTGCAAAATCTGACTTCGGTAAACCGGCAGACTTGAACAAACTTATTGACGAAATAAGAATGGAAGGTAAGTAGGTGTAACTATGGAAGATGTAATAAATAAAGTAATTGACACAATTGTTCAGCTTAATGAAGAGGAAAACCTTGATATATCTTTCCCAGATAGTTATATCGAAGATTTAGCAAAAGCAGTCGTTAAAAATGATTTAACTGATGATGAGTTAACCAAACTTATTCGTAAGCTTAAAGCGGCCTATGACCGAGCTCACGTTGAAGCTGGCGAGGCTGTTGGAACAGTAGCTGCACAATCTGTTGGTGAACCTGGTACTCAGATGACTATGCGTACTTTTCACTATGCAGGGGTAACTGAGTTAAACGTAACTTTAGGTCTTCCGAGACTTATTGAGATTGTTGACGCTAGAAAAGATATTGCTACTCCAACAATGGATATTTACTTTGATGAGGAAAGACGTAACGACGAAGAGTTTGTAAAAACTTTAGCTAACCAGATTGGTAAAAGTACAGTCAACGATATCCTTTCCGATTTCAATTTAAATTATGCTAAAATGGAAGTTGAAGCAGTTTTAGATGATAAAAAAATAAGAGAAAAAAGACTTGATAAAGACGAAATTGATGCAATTATTACTAAGGCTTTCAAAAAAGCCGTAATTAATAACAATCATGTAGTAATACCATCCAGTAAATCAGAAAAATCTGATTCCAAATTTGAAATACGTGAACTCCGTCTTTTAGCGGATAAAGTTCGTGATTTGCAGATCAGTGGTATAAAAGGAATCGGTAAAGTTATTATTCGTAAGGATGATGTTGAATGGATTATTCACACAGAAGGATCCAACCTTAAGGAAATCCTTGATATGGACGGTATTGATCATGTAAGAACCACAACCAACAACATCCACGAGATCGGTGAAGTTTTAGGTATTGAAGCTGCTCGTCAGTCTATCATTAACGAAGCTCAAAATACCTTATCAGAACAGGGTCTTAGTGTTGATGTAAGACACATCATGCTTGTTGCAGATATCATGACAGCTGAAGGTGTTGTAAAATCCATCGGTAGACATGGTATCAGTGGTGAAAAATCAAGTGTATTAGCTCGTGCAGCTTTTGAAGAAACTGGTAAACATTTACTTAACGCAAGTATTCGCGGAGAAGTGGATGATTTAACAGGTATCATCGAAAATATTATTATTGGACAACCAATACCTCTTGGTACCGGATCAGTCGGTGTCAAAATGGATAAATAAATTAAAGGAGGCTAGATGATGGACGTAGATAGAGGAATCAGAGTAGCTGTAGATACTGGTGATGTAATCTTAGGCTCTGAAAAATCAATTCAATCTTTAAAATTAGGAAAAGGTCAACTCGTAGTAGTTGCTGCTAACGCTCCTAAAGACATTATTGAAGATGTTGAATATTATGCAAATCTTTCCGAAATTCCATCCTTAGTATACGATGGAACTAGTGTAGATTTGGGTTCTGTTTGTGGTAAACCTTTCACTGTTGCTACATTAATCGTAAACGATCCAGGAGATTCTACAATATTAGACGATTTGAGGTAGATTTAAGTGTCTATTAAATTTAGTGCAAATGAAATTAGATACATAGCTCTTTTCGAAAATATGACTGGAGCAATGGTTAAGGATTGCATTATCGATGATGAACATGGAAAAGTTACATTTGTTGTGAAGAACGGTGATATGGGACTTGCTATCGGTAAAAAAGGAAGTTCTGTTTCTAAAGTTCAAAGAGCAGTTGATAAGGGTGTAGAAATCATCGAACTTGATGATGACCCTATACAATTTATCAAAAATGTTTTATCCCCTGCAAAGTTACAAAGCGTTAAGATTAGTCAAAAACAGTCTGGTGAAAAAGTAGCTATTGTAACAGCAGACAATACCAACAAACGTATTGCTATCGGTAAAAACGGAATTAATATTGAAAGAGCTAAACTATTAGCAGATAGACAACATAATATTGACAATATTATTTTAAAATAGCTTTAACGCTATTTTATTTACTTATTTTTTTTATTTTTTTTACTTGCATTTTTTAATTATTTCTTATTTCAGTTATTTTTCCCAATACCTTTTATTTAGTAGTTATATTTTTTAAATTCAATTTAGGTATGATTTATATTTGATTTAAGCATTAATTTTAAGGTCTTTTTATACTTAATTCAATCAATATAATATTTGGAGGGATTAATTGAGTGTAAAAAATAAAAAGTCCAAAAGGATTTTCTACTTTGATGCATTGCGTGCATTGGCGATTATAACTGTAATAATGTTTCATGTTTATCTTAGAATAGGTAAAGGTGCAAGTGTAGGCTGGGGCATGCCTCCTTCACCAGGTTGGATTGCAACTGATCTGCTTGCAACCATTGCAAGATGTGGTGTGGCAATCTTTTTAATGCTGTCAGGAGCTCTTTCTTTAGGCAGAGTCTGGGATATCAAGCCCTTTTTACAAAAGAGACTTCCACGTATTGCGATGCCTTTCGTTTTCTGGACAGTAGTATTGGCAAGCCTTATAGTTTTAGTTTACTATTTCCATCCGTTTTCAATGTTCAATTATTTCCACACATTTGACTTCAATACGATATCAACATTCTTCTATAATGCATTTATGGGAGATACCGTGTGGTTTACTCCGTACTGGTTCTTCTGGATGATTTTAGGTACTTATTTAATCATGCCTGTTTTAAATAAATGGCTTCTTCATGCTGATTTGAAGGAAGCGGAATACTTTCTGGTAATCTGGCTTGTTACATGTCTTTTTTCATACACTATTAATTTTGACTTTCCGGTCAATCTCAAATATTTCACAGGACCGATCGGTCTTGTAGTTTTAGGATATTATCTAAGACATACTGACCGCAAGATATTCAACAATATCTATTATGCAATTGCAATATTTTTAGCATCTGCAATTGCTCTTGTGGGCTTAAGCTACATGTTTTCTACACCATCAGAATTCTATGTCTTTGAAAGATATTCAATACTCTTTGCATTTGAAGTAACCGGAATATTCTGTATATTCAAGAATTTCGGCCAGCTCAACATAAACTGGAAGTTTTTAAGCAATCCGGATTCCATTTTCAGAAAGTCTGTATTTTCAATTGCAAAGTACAGTTATGGAATTTATCTGACTCATCAGTTTGTAATGAACTTCCTGGTCATATTCCTTGTTGGCCATGTAAGGTATACTTTTTTAATTGTGATTTTGGTAATACTGACTCTTGTTATTTCATGGGGCGGTTTAGCTATTCTGAATAGGGTTCCGTATCTTAATCAATGGATTGGGGCGAAATAAATTTTCCCCCAAAAAACATACCTTTATAAAGGTTGAAATATATAATTTATCTTAAGATATCTGTACTGTTTTATAACATGACTATGTGTGCTTTTTGTCATTGTTTTTAATAATTATTTCAAGATATCTTCTTTTAGATAAAGTAATTTTATCTAATTATTTATTATTACTGATTGTATCTTTGAATTTAGATTGTACTATAGTCTATAGTATAAATCGCAGCGGTGGATTCTTAGATATGTATTTTAACAAAAAGATTTAGAGGAAATATTATGCCAGGACTTTTTGCTGCAAAAAAACTTAAAAAGAATAGACAAAATTTTAAGTGGAAAGATGTAGATTACAAAAGAAGAGCTTTAAGATTAGACGTTAAAGCAGATCCTCTTGAAGGAGCTCCTCAAGCTAGAGGTATTGTAATCGAAAAAGTAGGGATAGAAGCAAAACAACCAAACTCTGCTATCCGTAAATGTGTACGTGTTCAATTAATCAAAAATGGTAAACAATTAACCGCTTTCGCACCAGGTGACGGTGCTATCGGTTTTATCGATGAGCACGATGAAGTAATGATTGAAGGAATCGGAGGACCATCCGGAAGATCTATGGGAGATATTCCTGGAGTCCGTTGGAAAGTTTCCAAAGTTAACAATGTAGCTTTATCAGAAATGGTAAGTGGAAAAATAGAAAAACCTGTAAGATAAGGTGGTTATATTTATGAGTAAATTATTCAATAAATGGGATCTCGATGAAGTAAAAGTTGAGGACTTAGGTTTAGTAAAATATATCTGCTTAGATGAAACTTTAGTTCCACATACTTCTGGTAGACACGTAAAAAGACAATTCGCAAAATCTAAAGTATCAATCATTGAAAGATTAATGAATAAAATTATGAGAACCCATCTCAACTCAGGTAAGAAAAACAAAGCTTACAACATAGTTAAAGATGCTTTAGAAATTATCAATAAAAGAACTAAAAAGAATCCTGTTCAAGTTTTAGTTACTGCAGTTGAAAACACTGCACCTCGTGAAGAAACTACCCGTATCAAATACGGTGGTATCGGTTATCAGGTTGCTGTGGACATTTCCCCACAGAGAAGAGTTGACCTTTCATTAGGATTCTTGACCAGAGGTACTTTACAATCTTCATTCAAAAACAGAAAATCTGTTGCTGAATGTTTAGCTGATGAATTAATCCTTGCATCTGAAGAAGATTCAAGAAGTTTCGCTTTACAAAAAGCTGAAGAGAAAGAAAGAGTTGCTAAAGCAGCACACTAATCATATAATGTTTATATCTTAGGTGGTTATTTTGAGTAGAAGAGACAAAATGATTGCAAAAATCAAAGAATTGATGTACGAACCTGAACAAATCAGAAACATTGGTATCTGTGCTCACATCGATCACGGTAAAACCACTTTATCTGATAACCTCCTCGCAGGTGCAGGAATGATTTCCGATGAACTTGCTGGAGATCAAAGATTCTTGGATTTCGACGAACAGGAACAAGCTCGTGGTATTACCATCGATGCAGCTAACGTATCTATGGTACACGACTACAAAGACAGTGAATACTTAATCAACTTAATTGATACTCCTGGTCACGTTGACTTCGGTGGGGACGTAACCCGTGCAATGAGAGCTGTAGACGGTGCAGTAGTTGTTGTTTGTGCTGTAGAAGGTATCATGCCACAGACTGAAACTGTATTCAGACAAGCTTTAAAAGAAAACGTAAAACCAGTTTTATTCATCAACAAAGTTGACAGATTAATCAACGAGTTAAAATTAGAACCTGAAGAGTTACAAAACAGATTCTTAAAAATCTTCATGGAAGCTAACAAATTAATCAGAAACATGGCTCCTGAAGATAAAAAAGAAGAATGGAAACTCGACTTCACTGATGGTAGTGTAGCTTTCGGTTCAGCATACCACAACTGGGCTATCAACGTTCCAACCATGCAGGAAACCGGAATCAACTTTAAAGACATCATTGATTATTGTAATGCTGACAATGAAAAAGAATTAGCTCAAAAAGTACCTTTATCTGATGTATTATTAGGTATGGTAGTAGAACACTTACCTTCTCCTAAAGAAGCTCAGGTTTACAGAGTACCTAACATCTGGGACGGAGACATTGAATCTCCTGCTGGTGAAGGTATGGTTACAACTTCCGCTGACGGACCTTTAGCAGTAATGGTTACCAACGTATCTGTAGATAAACACGCTGGTGAAATCGCTACTGGTAGGGTTTACGGTGGATCAATTGAAAAAGGTACAGAAGTATATCTTGTAGGTTCTCACGGTAAATCCAGAGTACAGCAAGTAGGTGTATACTTCGGTCCTGAAAGAGTTAACACCGACAAAGTACCTGCAGGTAACATTGTATATGTTGCTGGTGCAAAAGGTGCTATCGCTGGTGAAACCTTATGTTCTCCTGAAGACAAAATCAAAGAGTTCGAAGGATTAGAACACATTTCAGAACCTGTAGTTACTGTAGCTGTAGAAGCTAAAAATACCAAAGACTTACCAAAATTAATTGAAGTATTAAGACAGACTGGTAAAGAAGACCCTACCGTTAAAATCGATATTAACGAAGAAACCGGTGAACACTTAGTTTCCGGTATGGGTGAGCTTCACTTGGAAGTTATCGGTTACAGAATCAAAGACAAAGGTGTAGACATCACTACTTCCGAACCTATCGTTGTGTACAGAGAAACCGTAAGAAAACTCTCTCCACAAGTTGAAGGTAAATCCCCTAACAAACATAACAGATTCTACATTACTGTTGAACCTATTGAACCAGAACTCTACAATGCAATCCAAGAAGGAGACATTAAAGAAGGTAGAGTAAAAGGTAAAGAATCTGCAAATGACTTTATGGAAGCAGGATTAGACAAAGAAGAAGCTAGAAGAGTATGGGCTGTTCACAACAGAAGCATATTCCTTAACATGACTCGTGGTATCCAATACTTAGACGAAGTTAAAGAATTATTACTCGAAGGTTTCGAATCCACTTTAGAAAGCGGTCCTTTAGGTGAAGAAATCTCCATGGGATTAAAATTCAAACTCCATGATGCAAAACTTCACGAAGACGCAGTTCACAGAGGACCTGCACAAGTATTGCCTGCTATCAGAAACGCAATCTTAGGTTCCATGATGCTCGCAGAACCTTCCTTACTTGAACCAATGCAAAAAGTAGTTATTGACACTCCTAATGATTACATGGGTGCATGTACTCGTGAAATCCAAAACAGAAGAGGTCAAATCGTAAACATGGGTCAAGAAGGAGATATGGCTAGAATCGAATCTAAAGTTCCTGTAGCTGAAATGTTTGGTTTCGCTGGTGACATCAGATCTGCAGCAGAAGGTAGATGTTTATGGTCTACTGAAATCGCAGGATTTGAACCACTCCCACGTGAGATGCAAAATCAAATCGTAAGAGAAATCAGACAAAGGAAAGGTTTATCTGAAGAACCATTCCCTGCAAGCCACTACTTAGGTGATTTATAAAAATTAAAATTTTTTAATTTTTTTTATATTTTTAAATTTTTACAAAAATATCATGAAAAAAACATATCTTTTTATATGTGGAAATATAAAATACTTTATTAAGCTAACATTTAGGCTTATAGATATGTTTGTTAATTATTACAAAAGAGGTTATTATAATGGCAAAAGAAAAAGAACATCTTAACTTAGCATTTATCGGACACGTTGACCACGGAAAATCCACTTTAGTTGGAAACTTATTAGTAAAAGCTGGTACAATCAATGAACAACAATTAGCTTCCGGAGAAGACAAATTCAGATTTATTATGGATACTACCAAAGAAGAACAAGAAAGAGGAGTAACCATTGACTTAGCTCACCAAAAATTCTCCACTAAAAAATACGACTACACTGTAGTAGACTGCCCAGGACACAGAGACTTCGTTAAAAACATGATCACTGGTGCTTCCCAAGCAGACGCAG